>JBEBGA010000353.1:0-3052 GCA_040081695.1 Pyrinomonadaceae bacterium | reverse complement strand
GATGCGCACTTCACTGCGGCCGACGGCGTAGTTGGTATATTTTACCCGCATTCGTATCCGCACGACGCTGCCGTCGTCAAAGACGAGTTCGTCGTCTGCACGGGCGTCGATCGGAAACCAGTATTTGCCATCAACTTGGTCGCGATATGTTTCGACTATCGGAAACTTATTGGTCTTGGTCTCAGGTACCGCTTTCCCCTTTGTTTTGACGATCATCAGATCGTCAACGTCGATCCATATCCGGCCTATAAAAAGCCGCTGCTTTGATTTCTTGGGATCGGGAATAACCTTTGGCCGTACCTCAAAAACGTAGAGATTTAGCTCGTCGATACGCTCGACGCCGATGTAGGAAAAATTGTATTGCGAGACAAATGCCGGCTCTAATGCAAATGGATTGACGCCGCCGAGGTCTTCGAGGTCTTCGGGTGTGACAAATCCCGGCGGTGTCGTCGCGACAGGGGCACGCAGCACTTTTTCGAACCGCGAGCCGTCCTGGTTGAACGTCATGAACGAATCACGTTGATACGTTCCGGCGATCTGCCCGCCGAGGCCGATGATGTTGACCATCGCGTTGCGATTAAAAACATAGTTTGTTAGTGCCCCGCGAAAATCGCCCTCGTTCTCAGTGACCTTTTTAATAATGCGGTCGATCTCGGCCTGACTCAGGTCCTTTTTGGTGATTCCGTCACCCTGGCCAAACGCCGCGACCGACAAACACAACACAAACAAGAAAACGGCTGTCTTTTTCATCATCTCTTATTATTCCTCAACCAATGCATAGATGCCGCTACGGGGCGAAAAGTTCACAAATTAGCTCGCCCGCCTAATTTTTGCGCGACGTACCCGCTCGCTGACCGCCGAAAAAACCGTCTCGACATCAGAATCCATACAGATCCATTTCGAACACGTCCGGCGATGGCAATCGACGCGGCAATCGATATCGCTTCGTTGAACACAGACATCGTCAGGGTTTGGGCTGCCGTTTCGCCACCACTCGGTCGGCCCAAAAAGCCCGACAACCGGAGCACCGGCGGCAACCGCCAAATGCGTCGGCCCGGTATCGCCGCCGACATAGACGCGTGCTTGTTTTACAAGCTCGTAAAACCCTTTGAGGCTCGGCTGGGCGAGGACGAGCTTTCCGCTGCGGTTATTTGCCGCAACCGTTTCCGCAAGCTCGTTTTCCTTTGGGCCGTTCGCGACGATCGAGATCAATCCTTTTTCTTCCCACAACTTATCCGCCAACTGCCCAAACTTTTCAGCGTGCCACAGCTTGGTCACCCAACCGCCCGCCGGATTCAACACGGCAAAATCACCGCCTGCTGTTTCGATGATCGCCGCCGCCTCTGCCGTGTGTTCGGCGAATGTTGCGATGGGAAATTCAAACCCGCTCGTCGGCACGCCGATCTGTAACGCTCCCGCCACGAGTACCAGATTCTTTTCGATGACGTTGATCTGTTTTGGGGTTTTGACCGTGTCGGTCAGCAAAATGCGACTCGCCGGTTCGCGTAAGGATTCACGCGAAAAACCCCATCGCCGTTTTGCCCGAGACAATTTACCTATCATCGCCGATTTCCATAAACCCTGAAAATCTATCGACAGGTCAAACTCGTGCTGCCTGAGTTCTTTTATCTGGCGGCTTGCACCGAGCAGCATCTCCTCGACAATACGCCCACCGCGTAAACTGTGCGTATCAACCTCGATCAGCTCATTGATAAATGGATTCCCTCGCAGTATCTCAGCCGACTTTTCTTCGGCGACCCACGAAATATGCGCATCAGGTAACGCTCGACGAATGCCGGCAAGAGACGGCAGCGTGTGAATGATGTCGCCTATACTGCCAAGTTTTATTATGAGAATACGCACTACGTATATGGTAATTGCATACCGGCGTCACGTAAATGCGCGCAGCAATTCCGCGTTTGTACGATCCGCCTTTACGCCGCTTTCGTACCTGTTAGCCACTCCGCGATCCGCAGCCACTGCGGTGAATCGGCCATCGTGAGCCGGACGACGTGAGAAATGATCATTAACAATACGCCGGCGAGAAACACCTTATTTAGCTTTCGGTTCCGCAATGTGTCATATACGAGGCACCCGACGGCGATCAGGTCAGGCAAACCCCAAAAGAACGGCGGTGCCCCCGCCATCGCGAAAGGAAAACGCCCTAGGGCGGGCGGCAGAAAATTTAGCACCGTCAGCAGCATTAGCCGCTTGTGATTACGGGCGTTCTTACGATAATAAATTGCCCCGGCGAACAAGATCGCAAAAACAAAAACGTCGCCCACCGGCACGATCAAAAATGCGAGCGGTGAGATGCCGGGCACAGTCGCACCGCGGGCAGCACCAGCGATACCGGTCATTGGTCCCGCTACTACGATCAAGGGCACCAGCACGCAGCCAAAAATGCCAAGCGTCTGATGCAGCTTGATGCGTTTTGACGAGATCAAATATACCTGCGTGACAAAGAGCGCGACCCACACGGACATTAACAGTCCGTGAACGTGGACGATCATATTTGGCAAAGCGGGGCCGCCAAAGAAACCTTTGAGATAATAAGACGGACCAAAGCCGATCAGAACCGTCAATGGAAACAAAACCGCAACCGCCGCATATAACCGTCGATCAGAACGCCGCCAGTCAAATGGTTCATTCATCGCCATAGATCTCCTCCGAACAAATGTGTTTTATTGGTTCAGCGGAATATTACAACGATTTTTGGATTTTGTGAAACTTGTCCTAGATGCCGTAACGCTCAAAGACCGAAAGTCGTTCTGCGACGGTCTCAGGTGTAAAACCGTCTTCGTCGACCAATTCCTGCAACGTTTTGGTCCCGATCAATTGCTTAGGGATCAGTGAACAGAATGCAAAGACATCTGCCTCCCGTTCGACGCGGGTGCGGCGGCCGACGCCGTGAAAGTTTGCCGTCGCTCCGCTTTCGGGTGTGTGAAACAGAAAATGGCCGAGCTCGTGAAACAAAACAAGCAACTTTTTCTCTCGCGGCAGACGGCTATCGACTGCGATAAAATCTCGTCCCATCACCCGATAGTAAAAC
>JBEBGA010000063.1:0-11520 GCA_040081695.1 Pyrinomonadaceae bacterium | reverse complement strand
TAAGGACGTTGCCTGGACGTATTATTCGCACGGCGGACGGTTGTTTTTTGTCAGCGACCGCGACGTCTGTAAGCGGTGCTATAAGTTGTACGAATCTGATGCGGACGGCAAAAATATCAAAAAAGTAACCAACCTCCAGCTCGAAGACGCGTGGATGGGCAGCCGAAATAACGGTAAAGAGATGATCGTCTCTGGCCGTATCGGGACGGCGATCCGCTATCAGTTGTTTTTTGTGGATACCGAAACCGGCCATTTTCGCCAGCTTACCAACGAACCCGCAGCGGCGTTTCGCGACCCGACGTTTTCGCCGGACGGCAAAAAGATCGCCTACGTTTACAAAAAGAACCGCACCGACCGCACGGAATTTGAAGAGCTATATGTGATGAACGCCGACGGTAGCGACCGCAAAAAACTGACGACCTACCCTGCAACCGACCCGCTCGCAAAAGAATTTGGCTACAAAGCCGGGCCGCCGCAGTGGAACGGCAAACATAAATTTATTACCTATCAATCCGAGCAAAATGGCGGCAGCTCGATCTATGCCGTGACCCCCGACGGCAAAAAGCAATGGCGGATCGATACAGGTAAGATCGCCGCCGGCTGGCACGACTGGTCACCCGACGGCGAATGGCTGGCGTTTGACGCCCGTGATGCGGTGACCGGCCGCGATGACATTTATCTAATGAGCTACAAGACCAAAGAGATCAAAAAGGTCACCGGCGGCAGCGCAAAAAAAGTTCATCAGGCCCCCGTTTTTGTCGAGGTCAAATAATTCCCTGCTACATCAAAATTTGAGTTGGGCGGGCAACAGGCGTAAGATGGCGAGATGGAATCTTGCGAACATTTTGCCGCCATTGTGCCTGTCGAGCCAGGTGCCGACGGTTGCGAGGACTGTCTGAAAACGGGAGATCTGTGGGTGCATCTGCGGCTATGCAAATCTTGCGGCCACGTCGGCTGCTGTGACAGTTCGGTCAACAAACACGCTACAAGCCACTATCAATCGACGCGGCACCCGATCGTCCGCTCGCACGAGCCGGGCGAGGAATGGGGCTATTGTTATGTTGACGATATGTTTTTCAAATCACTGCCGGGTTAAGAATATGGACCCACGAAATACACGAAAGACACTAAAATAAGAAAGCCTCTTTATTTCGTGCTGTCCGTGTGTTTCGCGGGCAATATCTTTTTATGAGTAGTTTTCCTGAAATTCCACTCAACGCTTGGCGGCCGACTAAAAATACGCTGCATCTGTATTTGCAGATCGTCGGCAAGATCCGTCTGCAGATGCATCCGCGTGTAAATCATTGGTGGCATGTTCCGCTGTATGTTTCGCCTCGTGGGCTGACGACGCGGACGATACCGCACGCTGGCGGTAGTTTTGAGATCGAATTCGACTTTCACGACCACGCGCTAAAGATAAAAATGAGCGACGGGCGGTACGAGGATTTTGCTTTGTACGATGGGCTGTCGGTCGCCGATTTTTACGCGAGCCTGTTTTCAAATCTTGCCAAGCTCGGTTTGCGGCCTGAGATCAAGGCAGAGCCATACGAAGCCCCGTCAACCACACCGTTTGCCGACGACCACGAAAACAAAAGCTATGACAAAGAATATGTCGAGCGTTTTCACAAAATACTGGTTGCGGTCGATGATATTTTTGAGGAATTTCGAGGACGCTTTACCGGCAAATCGACGCCTGTACATCTTTTCTGGCACAGCTTTGATCTGGCTTTGACGCGATTTTCAGGCAAGCCCGCACCGCCGATCGACGGAGCCAACATGGTCACCCGCGAAGCCTATTCCCATGAAGTCGTCAGCTTTGGATTTTGGTTTGGCGACGACAAAGAAAACAGCGTCGCAGCCCCGGCATTTTATTCATACACCGCACCCGCTCCGGCAGGTTTAGCGGATGAGCCTCTGCAACCGGACTCCGCTTTCTGGACGCCCGACGGCGGTATGGCATTGTTGATGTATGACGATATTCGCGAAAAGGAAAACGCCCGCGAAATGGTGCTCGATTTTCTCGAATCGACGTATCAGGCCGGCGCAAAACGAGCCGGTTGGGATACCGGCTCATTCGCAATCAGATCGTTGGATTAGCTAAATCTACTTGGGCTCTTTATAGACCGAGCCGTTTTTCATCACAAACACCGTGCTTTCCATTCGCTTGATGTCTTTGAGCGGGTCGCCGCTGACTGCAACGATGTCGGCTAGCTTTCCGGGTTCGAGCGAGCCGAGCGTGGCGTCGAGGCCCGTAAGTTTGGCGGCGCTCAGCGTGCCGGCGACGATCGCGTCCATCTCACGCATACCGCCCCAATTTACGAGCAGCCAAAATTCGCGGCCGTTAGTACCGTGCGGGATCACGCCCGAATCGGTGCCGAGAGCGATCGGCACTTTGTGTGCGATGGCGATCTTGATCGCGTTTCGCATCGCCGTGGCGGCCAGCAGGGCTTTGGTCTTGCGGTTCCCTTTTAGAAAATCGCCTTGCGCAAGCTTTTCGACCGCTTCGCCGGCCATCAGCGTCGGCACGAGATACGTTCCTTTTGCCGCCATCATTTTCGCGCCTTCTTCGTCAAGAAACGAGCCGTGCTCGATACTAGACACTCCGGCACGAACGGCGATCTTGATGCCCTCGGTGCCGTGCGCGTGAGCGGCGACTTTGCGGTTGAGTTTCGTCGCCTCATCGACCATCGCTTTTAGCTCTTCGTATGTATATTGCGTCGTGCCGATGGTCGCCATGCCTTCGCTCAGGACGCCTGCGGTCGCGCAGGTTTTGATCCAATCGGCACCGTATTTGACCTGATATCTGACCGATGCGCGAACCTCGTCAGGGCCGTTGGCAATGCCGTTCTCGATGCGGCCGTCAAACAGGCCGGGCTTGTAGCCGTTCTCATCACAATGCCCGCCCGTGATGCCGAGGCTGTGGCCGGCACCCAAAATTCGCGGCCCCGGCACGAAGCCGTCATTGATCGCTTTACGCAGAGCGAGGTCCGAAAAATTATCAGCACCTAAATTACGGATCGTCGTAAATCCTGCCATTAGGGTCTTTCGCGCATTCTCGACCGACAGGATCGCTCCGAACGAATCAAAATCACGCGAGCCCGAATCTTCCCGATCTGGGTCGCCCAGCGTTCGCCCGACGACGTGCGTGTGCAGATCAAAAAATCCCGGCATCAGCGTCGCGTCGCCGAGATCGATGACGCGAGCTCCGGCGGGCACGGTGATATTCGCTCCGACGGCAACGATCTTGTCGTCAGTAACGACGATCGAACCGTTCTTTATCGGAGCACCGCCGCGTCCATCGATGATCTGCGCAGCGCGGATCACGACCGTGCCTTTGCCCTTAGGCTCGCCGGGAGCACCAAGCTGTGCCGCGGTTTGCAAGACAGTGAGAAACAAAACGATAAAAAGCACGAGTAGTTTTTTCATACAGTTGGGTCAAAAATAATTTCGGATGGCTAATTGTACATTGGTAATTGGTTTCAAAAAAGGCGATTTTGCTTAATAACGATGTAGAATTACCAATGTGATCGATCTACGCAGCGATACAGTTACAAAACCATCAGACAAAATGCGGGCCGCGATGGCGGCGGCTGAGGTCGGCGACGACGTTTTTGGCGACGACCCGACGGTGAACCGTTTGCAGGAACGCGCGTGTGAGGTCTTTCAAAAAGAAGCCGCTTTATGGGTGCCGACCGGCTGTATGGGCAACGAGATCGCCGTCAAGGTGCACACAAAACCGGGGCAGGAGATCGTCACCGAAGATCGCGGCCACATCCTGAATTATGAGCTCGGAGCGGCGGCGGTCATCTCCGGCGTGACAATTCGTGCGGTGAAAAGCGGCGACGGTTCCGGCCATCTGACCTGGGACGAGATTGAGCCTGCGGTAAAGATCGACCCACCATATTTCCAAGCCGCGACAGGCCTCATCTGCCTCGAAAATACGCATAACTTTGCCGGCGGCAGCGTGATGACGGCAGCGGCATGTGCCGATGTTTGCGAACGGTCGCACGCGGTCGGGCTGCCGGTTCACATGGACGGAGCGAGGATATTTAACGCCTCGGTCGCGTTGGATGAATCAGTCGCCGACCTGACGCGGGGGTGCGATTCGGTAATGTTCACGCTGTCAAAAGGTCTCGGAGCACCGGCGGGGTCGGTATTACTAGGCACCAAAGAATTCATAGCCGAATCCCGTATCTGGCGAAAACGCCTCGGCGGCGGCATGCGGCAGATCGGCATCCTTGCTGCGGCAGGATTGATCGCTTTGGACGAAGGGCCGAAACGATTGGCCGAAGATCATGCCAATGCTCGTGCGTTGGCTGAGGGTCTCGCCGAGATCAACGGCATCGCGATCGATGTCGAAAAGGTCGTCACTAACATCGTCATCTTCGACATCTCCGCCACCGGCAAAACGTCCGCTGAGATCGTCGAGGTATTAAAAGATAATGGCATTCTGGCGATAGGTTTTGGCAACTTGATACGAATGGTGACGCATTTGGACGTATCTCGCCAAAACATGGACCAAACGATAGGAAAGCTAAACGCTGTCGTAAAAAGCAGCTAACAGCTGTCAGCTTACAGCTATTAGCTGTATTTAAATTAGAATCATGAACATCGAACAACTCCGAAAATACTGCCTCTCATTTCCCGGTGCGACCGAGGATATCAAGTGGGGTGCCGACCTGTGTTTTTGCGTCGGGGCGAAGATGTTTTGCGTGACAGGTGCGGATTCGCTTGCAGGCGGGATGTCGATAAAATGTACGCCGGAGAAGTTTGATGAGCTGATCGAACGCGAAGGCATTGATCCCGCAGCATATGTCGGGCGTTATAAATGGGTGCGGATCGCCGACCTTAATGCTGTCACGCCGGACGAACTAAAAGCATTGATAGAGAAGTCATACCAACTCGTTTTTGATAAACTACCACCCAAGATCAAAAAAACGATCGCGTAAAACAGGCTAAAGCCTGCACTCTGAACGGATGATAATCGCCATTGACGGCCCAAGCGGAGCGGGCAAATCGACGCTCGGCAAGATGCTTGCCAAAAAATTGAACCTGCTCTATCTCGACACCGGTGCGATGTATCGTGCCGTTGCGCTGGCCGTGACGCGAGCCGGAGTTCCTTTTCGCGACATCGACCGTATTGCGGATATTGCCGAAAATGCTGAGATCGATCTGGTTGGTGAACCCGACGCGATGAAGGTAATGCTCGACGGCGTGGATGTTTCGGTCGATATCCGCACGCTTGACGCGGCACAATCGGCGTCGGTCGTATCGACAATCTCAGAGGTGCGGCGGATCATGGTCGAGCATCAGCGGATCATTGGCAATTCGGCTCCAAACGGCTGCGTGCTAGAGGGCCGCGACATCGGCAGCGTCGTTTTTCCGCACGCGGATATCAACTTTTTCCTTACGGCAAAGCCCGAAGCCCGTGCCCGCCGCCGTCACACCGAGGATCAGGCAAAAGGGCGCATCTCGACATACGAGCAGACGCTCGCCGAGATCAATGAGCGTGACGAACGCGACGTTTCACGCGAAGATTCGCCGCTGACGATCGCTGACGACGCCGTTGTTATCGACACGAGCGAATTGGATCTGTATGAGGTCTTTGAGCAGATGCTCGCAAAGTTCAATGAAAAACGCGCTTCTGCGGCGTAAAGATTGACTTAAACGACGTGCGCACCTTAAAATCATAAGTTGCTCTTTTTATGTGCTCCCGTAGCTCAGTTGGATAGAGCGACGGCCTTCTAAGCCGTAGGTCGCACGTTCGAGCCGTGCCGGGGGTACCATCAGTAATTGAGAATGGAAAATTGAAAATGGAAAATATAGGAATCAGAAATCCTTCCTAAATTATTCATTCTCCACTATCCATTTTCCATTGGTTATGGCGGCTATAGTTCAGTGGTTAGAGCGCCTGATTGTGGTTCAGGATGTCGAGGGTTCGAATCCCTCTAGCCGCCCCATTTCTTTTTCTTAGCGTTAGCGGTTGTTGTTATGCTTCGTCAGGTATTTTCAAAACGGTTACTCGTTTCAACGATGCTTTTATCGCTGGCTCTGATCGGTTCGATCACCGGACAACGCAGCATAAAGGGCTCTCCGATAGAAAACAAACTCCCCTACGTCCCCGGCGAACTGCTTGTAAAATTTAAGGACGGAGCCGAGTCAAATTTTGCCCGCAGCGTTAACAGCATAATGGGCACCACGGCCGTCGAAACGCTTGGCGACAACAACTGGCAGAGGGTAAAGCTGCCCGAGGGCATGAGCGTCGAGAGTGCTATCTCGGGCTATGAACTGCTGTCGGGCGTCGAATACGCCCAACCTAATTTCTATTACCACCTGCTCGCAACTCCAAACGACGCACAATTTACCAGCACCGGTATGTACGGCCTGACAAAGATCGCTGCCCCCTCGGCGTGGGATCTATCGACCGGCAGTTCGACTATTGTTGTTGCTGACATCGATACAGGCATGCGTTACACCCATCAGGATCTCGCGGCTAACGCCTGGGTTAATACGGGCGAGATACCCGCGAACAATGTTGATGACGACGGCAACGGATTTATTGACGACGTCAACGGCTGGGATTTTTTCTATAACGACTCAAATCCTATCGATGACGCCGGCGGACACGGAACCCATACGGCGGGAACTATTGGAGCAGTCGGCAATAATTTGCTTAACGTCACCGGGGTCAACTGGAATGTCAAATTGATGCCGATCAAGATCTATAGTCCGGCTGGCACAGATTCTACGTCTGCAATGCTCGTAAATGCCTACGCCTATATCCGAATGATGAAACTCCGCGGTGTTGATATTCGTGCGACAAACAATAGCTATGGCGGATGCGGCGAGGCTTGTGGGTACGATCAAGCTACAAAAGACGGCATTGATGCGATGGGAGCGGCCGGGATCGTTAACGTATTTGCGGCCGGGAATTCGAATGTAAACAACGATACGAACCCTTCGGGATCTTATCCCTCGGTCTATACGAGCCCGAGCATTATTTCGGTCGCGTCATCGACCTCGACTGATGCGAAATCAAGTTTTTCGTGTTACGGGCCGATCAGTGTAGATCTTGCAGCTCCTGGCTCAAGTATTTTAAGCACCTATGTCAATAACGGGAATATTGGAACCGCCACGCTAAGCGGAACGTCAATGGCGACGCCGCATGTGACTGGAGCGGTCGCTTTGCTCGCCTCGTACCGGCCTGAGCTTTCGGTTGCGTCACTCAAAGCGTCTTTGCTTAACAACGTTGATGTGATCACGACGCCTACTAATTGGAGCACGTTCGTAAAGACCGGCGGCCGGCTAAATGTGTTTAGGGCGATGCAAAACCCGACGGTTTGCAATTTCAATAACGGAGCGACTCGCATCCAATCACGGGCGGCGGGTGGAACGTTTACGTTCAATATTCCTGCGGCGACAAATTGCGACTATTTTGTAAAAAGCAATAATGCGTGGGTGACCCGCAATACTGCTGAGGTAATGAGTGGGGCAGGCACCGTCAGTATAACAGTCGGCAACAATGCCGGGTTGCCGCGAACGGGATCAGTCAACATCGGCGGACAGATTTACACTATCGTACAGGGCGGCAACCGGCAAAAGGCGTCTAAATAGACCAACCTTTAGGAGTGGTTTAGCATCTATTGTTTGTTGTTTCTATAATTTAAGGTTTTCATGATCAGAAAGATATTTATATTCGCGGGTGTATTGTTGCTTTTGTCACTGCCCGTTCTTGCGCAAACTGCAAAACGGACGGGGCGTCGTGAATCGCCAAAGAAATCACCATTGGCAAATAGTCTGCGCGTGGCGATGGACTACGACGCTGACGGCAGAGCCGATTTTGCTGTGTTCAACCACGCGACCAATAAGTGGAACATTGCCCTCAGCAACGGCGGCGCGATAAGTCAGGCGTTTGGCATTCGCGGACAGGATTACTTTGTTCCAGGCGATTACGACGGCGACCTCAAGGGTGACCTCGCGGTGTTTCGCGATGCCGAGCATAAGTGGTACATCATGCAAAGCTCCGATAATACTTTGGTCACAATTGATTTTGGGGCAACCGGTGACGAACCTGTAGCACGTGACTATGACGGCGACGGTAAGACCGATCTGGCAGTCGCACGAAAGAATACGAGCACGAACGTTATTGCGTGGATCATACGCAAAAGTACGGCAAATCCGGTTAACACTGCCAATGTTACCGAAACGACCGATTGGGGATTTGCGACCGACTCAACCTGTCCGGGCGACTATGACGCCGACGGCAAATCTGATCTTTGTGCCCGCCGTCGAGCCGCTACCGACACTGGACTTACGGCATTTATTACTAAATTGAGTACGACCGGGTTACAGGAAACTGTTAGTTGGGGACTTAATGACGATCTCATAATCACCGGTGATTATGACGGCGACAACAAGGCCGATTACGCCGTACTCCGCGAGGGCAAGCTGCAGACGGATCCGCTAACGTGGCTCATTCGCCGCAGTTCGGATACGACCGCGGTTGTCGTTGACCTTGGAACCACCGGAACCTCTTACAACGCTCAAAACGACTACGACGGTGATAACCGCACGGACCTTGCGGTTTGGGATAACGCAACACAGACATTTACGATCATTAATGCTATGACGATGACCTCGTCGAGCTTTGCATGGGGCGTCATCAATGATTACCCGATCGCCAGCTTTAACACGCGTTAGTCGATATTTAATATCAGATCTTAAATGGTTGGGGCTTAATGCTCCGGCCATTTTTGTTTCCCGCGATGAATTATAGTAGCTTTTGAGTATCGCAAATGGCCGATCTGACAAACATCATTAACGAAACGTTTCCAAACAAGACCGTCGTCATTATCGGCGACCTCGTCGCGGACCAGTTTCTAAACGGCACCATCTCGCGTGTTTCGCGTGAAGCACCCGTTTTTATCCTCAAGCACGACACCACAAAAACCGTTCCCGGGTCGGCGGCTAATGCTGCGGTAAATGTTGCATCGCTTGGCGGAAAGTCTGTGCTGATAGGACTTGCGGGTGAGGATGCTAACGGCACGCTCCTGCTCGAAGCTCTGAACCAAGCAGGTATATCAACAGAGAATATTGTTACTGAGGCCTCGCTGACAACGACGACCAAAGTCCGCGTACTTGCCGGCCAACATTACGCCGCGCGTCAGCAAGTGATACGGATTGACTACGAAGCCTCGCCTGATCTCAACGCCAAAATAAAGCAAAAACTGCGTGACAACCTCGCAGCGGCGGGTCCAAGTGCCGATGCGATCATCATATCGGATTACAACTACGGGGCCGTATTTCCTGAGATATTTGCCGACGCTTTGGCGATCTCGCAACAACGCGGAATACCGCTGATCGTCGATTCGCGTTTTCGGCTCGAAAGTTATGCGGGAGCAACCAGCGCGACGCCGAACAGTGATGAGGTCGCCCAGATACTTGGCGACGATTTTAGTACAGAGGATTGCGGTCAGCTTTGCGAACGGCTTGGACTCAAGTCCTTGCTCGTGACAAACGGCAATCAAGGCGTGCAGCTTTTTGAGAGCGGCCGCCCGCCCGTACAGATCGACGCTGTTGGCGGTACCGAGCCGGTCGATGTTACCGGTGCCGGTGATACCGTGATCGCAGCTTATACTTTGGGGCTGGCGTCGGGAATGAGCTTTGCCGAGTCTGCAAAAATAGCTAATCACGCCGGTGGCATCGTCGTAATGAAAAAAGGCACCGCCTCGGTAACAGCCGCCGAACTGACAACCTCGATCAACGAAAACACCGATCCCGCGGCCGCAAGCCGCGCCAAATAAACCGACATGTCCGATCCATCAGCACCGATCCTAAATCGAGAACAACTCGTCAAACACGTAGCCGTTGCTCGCTCCAAGGGTTCAAAGATCGTGCTTGCAAACGGCTGTTTTGACCTGCTGCACGTCGGACATATTCGCTATCTATCCGGTGCAAAGGAACTCGGAGATATGTTGGTCGTGGGTGTAAATTCTGACCGTCAGGCACACGCTCTAAAGGGAGCGGGCAGACCATTCATGCCCGAAAACGAACGTGCCGAACTGATCGCGGCTCTAAAGTGCGTCGAAGCAGTGACCATCTTTGACGAACCGACGGTCGAGCAGCTTATCCGCGACATCCGTCCTGACATTCACGCAAAAGGCACAGATTACACCACCGACACCGTACCCGAACGCGACATCATCCGCGAAGTCGGCGGCCGCGTCGCCATCGTCGGCGACCCGAAAGATCATTCTTCGACGGAACTGATCGGGAAGACGAGGGACAGGAGTCAGGAGACAGGAGACGAATCCTGATCTCACGTCTCTCGTCTCCTGACTCTTGTCTCCGGTCTCGCTTTATGTGGAAATCCCGCACAAAAAATGATCTGGTCATCGAGGTCTGGGAAAAGCTCGACTGCGAAAATATCGGCGCCGTCGAGATCGAGGCTATCGAAGAGGCGGTTCGCGGACAGTATGGCGAACAGGCGGTCGATTCGCCGATGCAGATCGCTCGGCTGTTGGCCGACGAAGGAGCGGACCTGCGGCACTCCGAGATAATGGAGCTATACATTGCCCGGGCATCGAACCGGCCATACGAAGCAGCGTTTCGCAACGTGCTCGACATCAGCGGGCTAAAAAGTGCATCGAATTCGCTACGCAATCTTGAGTCTCTGCGTGCAAAATATAAAAAGGACGGCGACAAAGAAGGTGTCAGGCTGGTACGAAAAGCAGCTATTACGGCAAAACAGCAAGCTGCTGAAACAGCCGAACGAGAACGCGTTGATGCGGCGACGCGGGAGGTCAACGCCGAGATCGCCGAATGGTTTCGTGTGTGGCTGCAAACGCCTGAGCTATTTGAATCGTGGGTCGATCTCCGGCGGCGTTCACAAGACTTTATCGACAAATTTGGACCGGAAAAACAAGATCAATAATGCGGCGATTTTTTGCACCACAAACTAGTTTCAACAATAACCTCATCGCGCTCGATGCCGATGAAACCAGACATCTGCGTGATGTTTTACGGTTAAAGATCGGCGACGAGGTGTCAGTGTTTGACGGTGCTGGAAAAGACTACGCCTGCACGATAAGCGAGATCAGCAAAAAAGAAACGTTGTTGTCGATCACGGGTGAGATCGCACCATCTTCCCCCGAATCACCTTTTGCCATCACCATAGCCGCGACTGTTCTTAATGGCGAAAAGTATGATCTTATCGTTCAGAAAGCGGTTGAGCTTGGAGTAACCAAACTCATTCCGCTCATCACCATCCGCTGCGATTTAAAGCAAAAAGATGCCGCCCGGCGTCTCGAACGCTGGCGGCGTATCGCAATGGAAGCTACCAAACAGACCGGCCGCGCAAAGCTGATGGAGATAGCCGAACCCGCCGACTTTGATAGTTTGTTAAACGAATTGAAAGACGAGAATGCAGTTCTGTTTTCCGAACGCGACGGCAGCGATTTCACTACCGTAACCGCAGACAAAAAAATAACCGCCCTTTACGGCCCAAAAGGCGGTTGGGAC
>JBEBGA010000352.1:0-3068 GCA_040081695.1 Pyrinomonadaceae bacterium | reverse complement strand
GTTATATTGCTTGTGGCATTTCGCCGCTATTTTGACGATATCCTTGACGGTATTGTTTTTGCGGGTGTCATCGCACTTGGGTTTGCGACGGTCGAGAATGTACTTTATTACGGACGAGGCCTTGCAGGAGGCGGTTTCGAGGGGCTGGCGATGTTATTTGTGCTTCGGGGAGTTATGTCGCCGTTTGCACATGTGAGCTTCACCGCAATGACCGGTATTGGCTGCGGTATCGCCCGCGAATCTCACAATAAAGCCGTGCGATTTCTGATGCCGGTCGTAGGTTATGTCGGTGCGGTCGCTTTACACGCTCTATGGAACGGCATGGCCGTCATCGGCGGGCTGCAAGGATTCCTCGTTGGCTATCTTATCCTCGAGATACCGTTTTTCCTGATCTTTATCGGATTTTCGCTCTACATCATGCGGCGGCAAAACAAGATCCTCAACGAAATGCTCGCCATTGACATCGCCCGAGGCCTTATTCCACAGGAACATGCAAAAGTCGCAACGTCGGCGTTCAAAAGCTCAGGTTGGGTCATTGGCGGATTATTTAGCGGTAAGTTCAAAGCCCGCAGCCGCTACATCCGTGCGATCGGCAAGCTCGGCCTCAGCTACTGGCACATCCAACGTGCGACTGCTGCACAAGGGCAAACGGGCAGCTTTCAGCAAAATCCTATCCTACGTGACGAAGTGCTCAAGTGGCGGGATCAGGTCTAAAAAAGTGGCCAGTGGTCGGTGGACAGTGTTCAGAGATTTTCTGACAACTGACCACCGACAACTGACCACTTCATTTTTGGTAGGCCGAGCAGGGATCGAACCTGCGACCCACGGATTAAGAGTCCGTTGCTCTACCGACTGAGCTATCGACCCAAAAGCGAACCTGAATTATAACAAACCAAATGTTTTGCGCCAACACGCAAAGAAAAATTCACCACAGATGACACAGATCAACACAGATAATTAGCAACCGGTATCTGTGTTTATCGGTGTTCATCTGTGGAGATAACTCTTATTTCTCAGAGCCTTTGCTTCTTTGCGTCTTAGCGTTGAAAATATCTAGAGCGATGAAAGAATGCCCAAAATGCGAGGTTTGTTACGAAGATGAGGTAGCGGTGTGTCCGGCGGACGAGACGCCGACGCGGCTGTCTTTGCCGGGTTCACAGACGATCGCTGATCGTTACTTGCTCGAAAGCCGTCTGGGACGCGGAGCGATGGGGCAGGTTTACCTTGCCAAAGACAAAAAGTTTGCCACAAAAAAGCTCGCGGTCAAGACTGTGCGCCAAGACATCCTCAACAGCGACGACCTGCAAGAGGGCGAGGCGATCGCACGTTTTGAACGCGAGGCACAGGCTGCCGCTTCGATCCAGCACCCAAACACGGTCAGCGTAACGGATTTTGGCGAGACGGCTGACGGGATTTTCTATCTCGTGATGGAGTACGTCGAGGGCGAGACGCTGCACAAACTGCTCCGCCGCGAGGGAACTCTACCCGTGCCTCGTGCTGTCAGATTGCTAAGACAAATAGCCGACGGCGTCGATGCTGCACACGATCTCAACATCCTTCACCGCGACCTCAAGCCAGCAAACATTTTCATCATGCAAAAGGGCAAAGGCGGCGATGGCTTTGTCAAGGTCGGAGATTTTGGCCTGGCGAAGATCGTCAACCAGACGATCACCGACGCGTCGTCAAACGCCACGCCGTCTTCACGCGGCATCATCGGCACGCCGGAGTTTATGTCGCCCGAACAGATGCAGCCCGAGATGGGCGTCGACAAACGTGCCGATCTCTACGCTCTCGGTACCATCGCGTATCTGATGCTCGGCGGCAAAACGCCGTTCACGGGCGACATGATGCAGCTAATTATGCAGAAGATCATGCATAAACCGGCGTCGCTCACGTCGATCAGGTCGGACGTGCCGGCGGATGTCGATCGCGTGATAATGCACGCGCTCGAGATCGACCCTAACGACCGGCCAAACTCGGTCGCCGAATGGATCGCCGAGCTCGAGGCCGCATCCGAAGACATCGAAGACAAAAAACGTGCGGGCATCTCGCGGCTCGTCGTACTAGCTCCGCTCGGTGCCGAGGTCTATGTCAACGACGAACGTAAGGGCAGCATCGGCAGCTCCGGCCGCGTCGTCCTGACCGATATCCCCGCCGGACGCCATATTTTGCGGGTGTCGAAAGCAGGCGAACGCGACGACGAACGCGTTATCGAGATCCGCGACGGAGCCAACGAACAGGTCATCCAAGCCCAGCTTCGTCCGCCGCTGGGCGGTTCTAGTCAGCCGACTTCATCGCAGGGAACCAGCTCAAGCGGGGCTCCGCAATCGAGCGTGATGCCCGGCATCGTCGCTTGTACAAATTGCCAAACACGCTTTGCCGAGGGCGTCAGATTCTGCGGACGCTGCGGCAGCGGCAGCTTTTCCGCCGTCGTTCAAGGCGGAGCCGTCGGCACATACCCTTGCCCAAGATGCACCGCCCCACTAGCCCAAAATGCCCGCTTCTGCGGCCGCTGCGGGCTAAACATTACACCGGCTCAACAATCAGCGGCTCAACGGCCTGCAAACTTCACCGGCCAGCACCAAAGCGTTCCGCCTCAGGCCGAACGCCTTTGCCAACGCTGCGGCGGAGCCTATCCCGTCCACATAAAATTCTGCGGCCGCTGCGGCCTGACTCTGCAATAGATTGAGAGCACAAGAATTCACCGGAACACCGTTCTGGCAATATGCGTAACCAAAACAGTCGCGTTTTGTGCGTGTTGTGGTTATAATGTTTCAATCTTGGAATTTTCTTTCTGCCATCGGTGAAAAAAGATGAAAATTTGCCCTCGCTGTCAAAAGACATATTCGGACGATAACCTTAATTTCTGCCTTGAGGACGGTTCTGTGCTGACTCAGGCCGCTGCTGAGCCGCCGCAGTCCCCACCCCCACAGGTCGCCGAGCGGCCCGCGCAAAAGCCGAAGCCTCTGCCGCCGACGCTCGTCGCGCGGATCGAGCTCAAGACCCAGACGATGACCGTCCAGGCTGGTGCCAGGATCGTCCACACCTGGAAGGTCTCGAGCGGCGCG
>JBEBGA010000351.1:0-3071 GCA_040081695.1 Pyrinomonadaceae bacterium | reverse complement strand
TCCTGAGCCATTGCCGAAAGCGGGACAATCTCAACCTCTTTGCCGGTGAGTGCCTCGATGTACATCCGCAGGACGGGCTGAATACTTTCAAGTGAGAGGCCGAGCCGAACCTTTTGCAGGCGTTCGTTTGACGCACGCGTTTCGAGAGCAAAATAGCTGCGTCGGGATTTGGTCGATTCGTCCACGTTCTCGCTAAGCCCCGTTTCAACCCACTCTTCGAACTGATCGACCGACACCTTTTGTAAAGCATTCGCGCTCGATTTGAACGCCGCCAAGGCACTCTCAGCATCCGTTTCGGCAATGCGTTTTGTCAGGTGCAGAACGCGGTTGACCGTACCGGCTTCGAGGCGGCTTTTTGGCCCGGCGAGACGATCAAAGAGTTTTGGTGTTGCCCGCAGAAATGCGATCAGCACGGCGTTGCCGTGCCGGGCGATCTCGTGTGCAGCGGCCCGCCAGTCGTCAAACGCTCGTTCAGACATTGCGAGTACCTTGCTGCCCGATGCGACAAAGTGAAGCGTGACGCTGCCGCCAAATTCGAGAAACGCAGCGGAGCTTTGCATCAGAGTGACGGCATTCGAGGCGGTGAGATCGGTAAGAGCTGTCGGCAATTCCTGCCACAGATCTGCAGTCAGGCCGCCGGTTCGATTGGCGAAATCCGCAGCCAACGTAAGCACTGCTTCGGCAACCGCAGATGACTCGTCGCCAAACTGCTCTAGAGCACGGGCGACCGCCGGGGTGTGTTCGAGAAAATCTGCACTGTGCTTTGCCGAACGCTGAGCGATCTCAACCGCGAGGTCGAGGATGCTTGCGAGCAGCTTTTTGTCAGAGAGAGCAGCCGCGATCGCTGGGATCTGATGAAATGTCTCCAAGGCGATCGAGCTCGAAAGTACTAGCTGGCGTGAGCAAACTTGAAAGACAGCCGAACGTGCATTTTTTGGGATCTTTTTTAGGCCCTCAACACCGTCTGCGAAAAATTTGACGCCGCTTTCGGCATTGCCCATCGCCAGGCGGCGGCCGAATTCACCCCAGTTTCGCAGATCGTCCGCTGACAGGACCTTTGCCGCTTTTGGCACGGCCTCAACAAACTCGCGGCTTACTCGAAGCGAAACGCCCGCGAGAGCCGCGCTCGTTTCCAGAGCCGCACGTTTTTTGTCCGCAGGCAGTTGCCCGAGACGACGTGCAAGCCAGGTGAGAGTCGGCTTTTCTGGTTTATTATTTTCGGCCACGGATCAAGTTTAAAGGAAAAGGAAGAAAGACTGAAACCACGAAAATACACCAAAGAACACGAAAAAAAGATACCTCCTTTTTAGTGCATTTTCGTGTTATTTCGTGGTTACTATCCTAGATCAGTGATGATGGTCGTCGCCGGGCTGGTTCAATTTTGACAGATCGAGCAGTTTTGAAAAATCGTCAAAGTGAAACATCGTCTCGTCCTTACAGTAATCGCAAAAGAACGTGACGTCCTCGCCAAGGTACATATCCTTGAGATGATAAGCGATAAAACAGCCGTAGCAACGCTGGATGCGTTTGCCAAAATCTTCGATAGTGTGGGTTTCCGACATCTATTTAACGACCCCGCGTTTGGAGCTTTCGATAAACGTTGTCACCATATCTACCTCAGGCGAACCGGAGATCTCAGCACGGATGCGGGTCAGGGCTTGGCTGGTGTTAAGTTTGGATGAAAGCAGGAGGTGAAAAGCGTGGTGGAGCTTTTCGATCGTATCTTTTGAATAGCCTCGGCGCTTTACCCCAAGACGGTTTAGGCCGTAGCATTTGGCGTGATTGCCCTGGATGATTGCGAAGGGCATCGCGTCTTTGACAACGACAGAATACCCGCCGATAAACGCATCGTAACCGACGCGGCAAAACTGGTGGACGCCGGAATAGGCCCCGACGCTTGCCTTATCAGCGATCTCGACGTGGCCGGCGAGCGTCGCGGCGTTTGCCATGATGATCTCGTTGCCGAGGTGGCAATCATGGGCGACGTGGGACTGGACCATAAGCAGGTTGCCGTCCCCAATGCTTGTCAAGCCGCCGCCGCCAACCGTGCCGCGATGAATAGTTACAAACTCGCGAATGTGATTGTTCTTACCGATCCGGGTCTTTGTCGGTTCACCGGCGTATTTTAGATCCTGCGGAGCAAGTCCGATCGAGACAAAAGGGGACACCTTTGTACCATCACCGATGGTCGTATCGCCGTCCACAAAGACGTGAGATTCGAGCCGGACGTTTTGTCCGATCGTGACGTTGTCACCGATCGAGCAGAACGGACCTATGAAACAGTTTTCACCGATCGTGGCGCCGTCTGCGATCACGGCAGTTTCGTGAATAAAAGACATTAGACTAGGCGTTCTCGGAATTTACCTTAGATCCCATGAGAACGATGACGGTAAATATAGCGCTCGACAAGATCCCCAGCAAGAAGGAAGGAATGGAAACGATCGCGGTGACGATGAGAGCGACAAATCCAAGCGTTCGTTTCCCCCGACGAATTCCAAAAAACAGGGGAATCGCACCCAAGATCAATCCGAGCACCAAATTGAGAGACAAAATGAGAAGCCAATTCTCCTTAAAATATTCGGCTATTTGTTGGTTATCCATAAGATTATTTTTGTTCGCGGTCGGCGATGATCGATAGTATCTCAGTCTCAGCCGTTACCTGGCCATCAACCGATGCGATGCCGTGCATCTTTTGTACCTTGCTGCCGATCCGCAACGCTACTACCTCGAGTCTGAGCGTGTCTCCTGGCACGACCGGACGGCGAAAGCGTGCATTTTCGATACCTGTAAAAAACGGGATCTTGCTATCGCGATCCTCAAACTCGCGAAGAGCCAAAATGGCACCGACTTGGGCGAGTGCTTCGATCTGCAAAACACCCGGCATAACAGGTGCCTCCGGAAAATGCCCCGCAAAGAACGGCTCATTTATCGTGACTTGTTTTATCCCGACGATGCGTACACGCGGTTCAAGCTCGATGATCTTATCCACGAGCAGAAATGGATAACGGTGCGGCAAAATTTTCTGAATACCTACTGAATCGAGGATCGACATAATTTGATCGGTTATTAAA
>JBEBGA010000062.1:0-11572 GCA_040081695.1 Pyrinomonadaceae bacterium | reverse complement strand
CCGAGCCTACACCGATCTGATAGTTACCCGCATTCGCCCCAGTGAATGGAAACGCTGCAAACGGCATGCCCGTCGGGCGGTATACCGCTACGCCCGGATACAGACTGACGCCCGCCCCTTGAGGGGCAAGTACGATAGCTCCCCATTGTGCCCCGATCGTATTCGGCAGATAGAATCCTGACAAATGTCGAGGTGAGTTCACCTTGATACCCTTGTAAGCTTCGGTATTAAAGAAAAGCTCTAAATTGTTCGTCAAACCGACCTGAAAATTGACCGGCATCGACGTTACGTCAGCATTACCCGGATCACGGTCTGTATTACTAAGAGCTCCGCTGAAGGTGTACTCACCTTTTCTCAGAGTCTTGCCGTCATAAACGGTAAATAGGCCTGTTGGGCCGCCAATAGTTGGAGCCGTGTTACGGTCATCTTTCTCCGACAAGTTTTGTGCCGGTACCGCAAACGCGAGCATTAATAGTATGAGCGTAACAGCGTACGCCTTGATAGCGAGTTTCATCACATTCCTCCGCCAAAATTGAAAATTTCAGTCAAATAGTTGCAGCCTTAAACTGCTCAAAAATCGCACACACTAAATATCTGCCAAATGCCTAAGCCCTGCAAAATTCAGCGTGGCCACAAAAAGAAAATCTATACTAACGTAATGTTTATAAAGGAGTAAAGCGATAAAGTCAATGATTACTACAAAAAAACTTTAACTCTCCTTGGCTACACCCTAACTCACATTTTTTTGAAAATCAAGCGATGTCAACACATTATGCAATCTTTTTCTTATGCATAAATGCCGCGCATTCTGGTGTCATAGGCGACACGGTCGATCGCCAACATATAGGCTGCGGTCCGCGAATCGACATTATGCTTGTCGGCATAGTGCACGAGCTCGTTAAAGCTCGCGACCATCTTGTCCTCCAGACGGGCGTTGACCTCGGCCTCTGACCAGAAATATCCCATACGGTCCTGCACCCACTCAAAGTACGAAACGGTCACGCCGCCTGCGTTTGCAAGGATGTCAGGAATAACAAAGACGCCATTGTCGTGCAGGATCTGATCGGCCTTAGGCGTCGTCGGGCCGTTGGCTCCCTCGGCGAGGATCTTGCATCGAATGCGGTTAGCATTTTCCGAAGTGATCTGATTCTCAGTCGCACACGGTGCCAGCACGTCACACTCGATCTCTAGCAGGTCTTTGTTCGAAACCTGCTCCGCTCCCGGATACCCCTCGAGTGTTCTGTTCTTTTGCAAAAAGTCGAGCACGTTCGGAATGTCGAGGCCGTCAGGGTTGTGGATGCCGCCGCCGACATCTGAGATGGCGATAACTTTGTAGCCTTGGGCATGCATGAGCTCAGCGCCAATACCGCCGACGTTGCCGGAGCCCTGAACAACAACTGAAGTCGTCTCCGGTGTTAGATCAAAACGCTTGATCGCTTCGTTGACGCAAAACAAAACTCCGCGTCCCGTCGCCTCGCGTCTACCGAGACTGCCGCCGAGAGCCACTGGCTTTCCGGTGACGACCGCCGTAACCGTATGGCGAGCGTGCATAGAATATGTATCCATGATCCATGCCATGGTCTGCTCATTGGTGTTCATGTCCGGGGCAGGTACGTCTTTGTCAGGGCCAATAAAATCGATCAGCTCGGCGGTGTACCGACGCGTCATACGCTCAAGCTCACCCAAAGACATCTGCTGCGGGTTGCAAATGATGCCGCCTTTACCGCCGCCAAACGGCACGTTAACAACAGCGCACTTCCAAGTCATCCAAGCCGATAAAGCTTTGACCTCGTCGAGGCTGACATCTGGTGCGTAACGGATACCGCCCTTTGCGGGGCCGCGGGCAAAGTTGTGCTGCACGCGAAAACCTTCGAAGATCTGTATATGTCCCGTGTCCATTCGGACGGGAATATAAACCTTGATCTCACGGCTCGGTACACGCATCACCGCATAAAGGTCTTCGTCGAGTCCGAGCAGTCTTGCCGCACGGTCAAAGCGTTCGCTCATTGCCTCGAACGGGTTCTTTTCATCGCTGCCGTGAAACCGCCGGTTTTCGTCGGCCATCGGATTTGCCATTGTTAAAAAATCTCCAGATGTATATTAATGGTAACGCCTCGTATTTACTTTCCTTCAAAACCCTACAACAGCTTGCCGCTCATACGCATCTTACAAAACTCGTCTACCAGATCGCGGCCGTTAAGCGATGATCCGTGACACGTAAGACGCACTTTATTTGATTGGAAAATAAGACCATTGAGACGCTTTCAACTAGAAAATCTTATCTCACCATTAACAGCGAGCGCAAATGTTGCCGTCCAAAATGTCCATATTGATAAGATCAATTTGCATAGACGCATATTCGGACAAATGCTAGTATTTATTTATCCTTTGATGCAGATGAGTCGTGACACAGTATTATCGTTGTTCACCGTCGGTGCGCCGTTGGCCCGCATCGTGATGGTATTAATAATGGTGTCGTTTTCGCTTTCAACTGTCGCGGCTCAAGACAGCGATAGTGACACCGACAGCACTGACGACGCCGTCGCTATATTTAATGAAGCACAAGCTTTGCACGAAAAAGGAAAACTCGTGGAGGCGATCGTGCTTTATGAAAAGGCGATAGCTGCCCTGCCCGAATTTCCCGAAGCCGAATATCAACGCGCCTCCGCCCTACAGTCGCTTGGCAAAAATGACGAAGCCGAAAAAGGCTTTCGCCGTGCCGTCGAGCTAAAGCCTGATTGGACGCTAGCGATAACAAGCCTCGGTTCCCTGCTCGTAAAAAAAGGTGAAACAGCCGAGGCTGAAAAGCTCCTGAAAAAGGTAGTTGAAATGGAGCCGCAAAATGCGTCCGCTCTCATCGCCCTCGCCGATCTCCGCCGCCGGACAAAATCATCACCCGCCTCTTTAAAAGAATTGCTTGCTGCGATGACTTCGCTAACCTCAAAGATGAATCCGTCAGCGTCGCTGTGGTCAGCTAGAGCTGATATTGAAATTGCACTCGGTGACACCGCCGCTGCCAAGACAAGTGTCGCTCGTTCGCTTGCGATCGATCCGAAATATCGTTTCGCATTATTGCAGGCGGCCGACCTCGCGATCGGCGAAGGCGATATCGACCGAGCAAAACAGATCGCGGCACGGCTCGAAGCACAAAAAGAAGTCCCGGATAGCATTAATTACCTTAAAGCACACATTGCCGCGGCCGAAGGTAATTTTGACGAAGCCCTAAAATTTCTCGACACGATCAAAACTCCGGGAACCGAGGCCGCCGATCTGCGGGCTATTATTAATGCCTCGCGAGTGACGAGTCCCGCCGATCTCGAAAAGCTGCTCGAAACGGATGCAAGAAACGTGTCGATCCTCGGCAGGCTTTGTAACGCATACAGAAAGGACGACCCGCAAAAAGCACTGACGTATTGCCGCCGAGCCAACGCTCTCGATCCTACGAACGCTAGTCATGCTGTCGGCTATGCGGCTGCTCTCGTTCAGGCAAAACAGTATGACGCGGCCGTGAATCTGTTGAGAAACATACTGCAAAAAGTTCCCGATAACCGCACCGCCCGTGCTAATCTGGCAACAGCACTTTTTCAACTAGATCGTTACGCCGAGGCAAAGCCTGAATATGAGTGGCTGTCGGCAAAAGAACCGACGCTTGCGGCACCGTATTACTTTTTAGGGATCATTCACGATCATCTGACCGAGTATATGGACGCGATGGCAAACTATCAGTCGTATCTAAGGCTCGCTGACCCGGTCGCCAACAAACTGGATATCGAAAAGACCAATCTGCGTCTGCCGCAGCTCCAGAAGCTGATCAAGGAAGGAAAGGGAAAGAAAAACTAAAAGTGAAAAGTGGAAAATTGAAAATGAAGAGAGCGTTCATGTTCGCGATTCACGCGAGGAGCATTCGATTCGTTGCTCTCGCTTCACTGTTCACCGTTCACTGTTCACTGTTCACTGTCCCGGCACAGGACGACGAACCGATCCCGCCGCCACCGATCATTGTTACTAAAGAAGAACGGCAAAAACTTGACGCTCAGACGGATACAAAAGAACGCGTCAAGCTGTCGATAGATCTGATGGACGCGCGGCTTACGGTCGCCGAAAAATTTAGTACCGCTCAGGATTTCGAATTGATGTTTCGTGAGCTTGGCGGGTTTCACGGGCTGCTGGACAACGCAATGGAACGGCTAGAGCGTCAAAGTGGCAGCGATCGCAAGGTGCTGGACAACTACAAAAGGTATTCGCTCGGAATACGCGGGTTTGCAACGCGGCTCGAAGTGATTCGACGCGATATACCTTTGCAGTACGAAGATTATGTCCGAAAATTGCTGATCCATATCAGAGACCTGCAGACAAAGGCCGCCGAGCCGTTTTTCAAGAACACGGTCGTTCCAAATCAGAAGCCATGAAAAGTAAATCGATCGTTTCCTATTTTTGCCTTTTAACTTTTGCCCTTTTACTTTTGCCGTTTGCGGCATCCGCCCAAAACCGCGATTTCCTCACCGCCGAAGAGGTCGAGATCATCCGCGATGCTCAGCAGATAGACGACCGGATGATCGTACTCGTCAAGACGATCGACCGCCGGTTCACGGCTCTAAATGCTCCCGTTGACGCTCCGGTCGTAGGGAAAGTCAAGAAAGATGATAGAGAATGGGGACCGGCCCCGGCCGGCACGCGTGTCGAGCTGCTATTTGACATCAAGCGGATACTGCAAAAAGCCATAGACGACATCGACAATCTAGCTGAGCGACCTGAGTCGATGGTCATCGACCCCGAAGAAAAGCCCGACAAGAAAAACCCTAAAACCTTTGAGAACCTGTTTCCAAAAGCAGTTCGTTCGCTTGCCGCCGCCTGCGGAAGATATCAACCGGTGCTCAAAGCGGAACTCGACCGATCGACCGACAATGCGGAAAAGGGTTTGATCATCGCTTCGGGCGAACTGTGCACGGATGTCATTGCTTCGGTCGCCAAACTGCCAGCTGTGGTCAAAAAAGAAAAGAATTGAAGACAATTCTCTCCCTCAAACTTGCTCGCCTCATACCGCTAAATTACACTTCTCCTATATGTCTGAAACAGAACTGAAACGGACGCCGTTGAATAGCGTTCATCGTGCGCTCGGCGGCCGGATGGTCGATTTTGGCGGCTGGGATATGCCTGTGCAGTATCCGGCGGGCGTCATCGAGGAACATATGCGCTGCCGCACGAGGGCCGGGCTTTTTGACGTGTCGCACATGGGCGAGATCTGGGTCGAAGGCAGCGGGGCAATAGCCTTTGTCAACAGCCTCACGACCAACGATGTGACCAAACTGGTTGACGGACAGGCACATTATTCGGCTCTGCCAAACGACGAAGGCGGCGTTGTCGACGACTTGCTCGTCTATCGCTTCGGCCCGGAAAAGCTCCTGCTCGTCGTCAACGCAGGCACAACCGAAAAGGATTTTGCCTGGATCGAATCAAAGCATACCGCCGACAGCGGCTGCTCGATCCGTAACGCAAGCAGCGACTATTGCCAGATCGCTATTCAGGGGCCGGACGCGATCGGCATATTACAGAAATTGACCGCGACCGAGCTTTCACCGATCGGGTATTACCATTTTACCGAGGGCAAGGTTGACGGAGTGGACGCGATCATTTCGCGGACGGGCTATACGGGCGAGGACGGTTTTGAGGTTTATGCAGCACCTGAGTACGCCGAGCAGCTTTGGAACAAGATGTTGGAAACGGGCAATTACGGTTCGGCTGACGGCATACTTCCCTGCGGACTTGCCGCACGCAATACTCTGCGTCTCGAATCGGCAATGTCGCTGTATGGACATGAGCTTGACGATGACATCTCGACCTACGAAGCGGGCCTCGGCTGGATCACCAAACTGGATAAAGATGGCGGTTTTACCGGCCGTAACGAGCTTGCTGCCCAGAAAGAAGCAGGACTCACGCGTAAGATCGCGGGCTTTGAAATGACCGAACCCGGCATCGCCCGTGACGGCTATGACATTTACGTCGGCGATGCAAAAGTGGGCGTCGTAACGAGCGGTTCGCCTGCTCCGTTCCTAAAAAAGAACATTGGACTCGCATTCTTGCCACCTGACTTTGCAAAAGTCGGACAAGAAATTAAAATTGATGTCAGAGGCAAACATCTCGCGGCGGTAGTAGTTTCAACGCCGTTTTATAAGAGGCAAAAATAGGTCGGAGGCTCTAGGTTTCTGCCAGAATCAAAGGCCCAAAACCAACAACCATACTATGTCAAACATTCCTGAAAATTTACGTTACAGCAAAGACCATGAGTGGGTCGGCGTTGACGGTGATATTGCTACGATCGGCATTACGGACTACGCCCAACATTCGCTTGGCGATGTCGTCTATATCGATATGCCGCGTGTCGGCGATAAATTTAGCGCTCACGAAGCTTTTGGCTCGGTCGAATCGGTCAAAGCCGTGAGCGAGATCTTTTTGCCGGTCTCCGGCGAGATTTCCGAGGTCAACGACGGCCTCAACGACACCCCCGAATCCGTCAACAACGACCCTTACACAGACGGCTGGATGGTCAAGATCAAAATGGACAACCCCGGCGAAGCCGACGGCATGCTGTCAGCCGCCGAGTACGAAGAATATTTAAAAGCGACTGCATAATTGAGAGTTGAGAATGGAGAATGGAGAATTTGTTCTCGTCCTTACATTCTCAATTCTCAATTCTTAATTTTCAATTATGCGTTATATCCCCAATTCCCCCGAAGAGCGTGAAGAGATGCTGGCCGTGGTCGGCCTCAAAAACGCCGAAGAGCTTTTTCGCTCGATACCAAAAGAGGTCCAACTCGGACGCCCGCTAAATGTCACTGACCCGCTTGCCGAAAGCGAGGTCATCGCCGCCATGGAAACAATGGCCGCAAAAAATACCGCGACGACAAAGCCGTCGTTTCTAGGTGCAGGCGTTTATTCGCATTTTTCGCCTACGGTGGTTGATCACCTGATCCAGCGGAGCGAGTTTTTCACTAGCTACACGCCATATCAACCTGAGATAGCACAGGGCACTCTGCAATACATTTTCGAATTTCAAACGCTCGTCTGCCAACTCACCGGCATGGAGGTCGCGAACGCGTCGATGTACGACGGCTCGACCGCAATGGCCGAGGCGTATCTGATGGCACAGCGTGTGACGCGGCGTGACAAGATCGTCGTTGCAAATAGCGTGCATCCTGAGTATCGCGAAGTCGCAAGAACATATACCCAGCATGGCGATGCCGACATCGTTACCGTAAATTTTGACGAAGGCACGGGACGCATCAGCGACCTGTCGGCTCTCGACGATCAGACCGCCGCATTGGTCGTGCAAAGCCCGAATTTCTTTGGCTGCGTCGAAGACCTGACAGCTTTGGCCGAAGCCGCCCATGCTGTCGGAGCTTTGCTCGTCGTAGTCGTGACAGAGGCCATCTCATTCGGCCTGCTTAAATCTCCGGGCGAATGCGGGGCCGACATTGTCGTCGGCGAAGGCCAGTCTTGGGGTGTGCCGATGTCATTCGGCGGGCCTCACGTGGGGTTGTTCGCGACACAGGAAAAATTTGTCCGCCAAATGCCCGGCCGTCTGTGCGGCGTGGCATTTGACAAAAACGGCAACCGCGGGTTTGTATTGACGCTCTCGACCCGCGAACAACACATCCGCCGCGAAAAGGCGACATCAAACATCTGTACAAATCAAGGATTGATTGCCCTAGCCGCAACCATCTATATGGAAACGATGGGTAAAAAAGGCCTGCAAGAAGTTGCAGAACAGAACGCTCAAAAAGCCGCTTATGCAAAACAGCAGATAGCGGCAATTAATGGTTACGAGATCGCGTTCTCCTCTCCTACATTTAACGAATTTGTAGTCCGCTGCCCTTGTCCGGCATCTGGAATACTTGAAAAACTGCGAACCGCTGACGGCATAATTGGCGGGCTTGCTCTTTCGAAATATTACGACGGCCATGACAACGATTTTTTGGTCTGCGTGACCGAGACAAGTTCGCGTGAGCAGATCAATTCGCTTGTTTCGTCGTTAGCGGGGTAATGGAGAATCCGGTCTACAACTTGAGCGAAGGCTTGATCTGTTTCGTGCCGGTGTTCTTGATCATTAGCCTTATCGCGGCTGCATTGCTTTGGAATAGCTGGCCGGATAAAAAGAAAGACGACGCTGAGAGCAAATAAATGATCTTCGGTGCGACTGAAATTTTGCTCTGTATCGTGCCGGTATTTTTGGTGATCGCCGTCATAGGCGTGACGCTGATATTGAGAAATCGAAAGAAAGGAGATGATGAATGACAATTCGAAACGATATCGACCGACGCGGCTTTCTCTCCTTTGCCGGCAAAGGCCTCGGCCTTGCTGCTCTCACATCGGCGACGGTCGGTTCCCTGTTCGATCAAGTCGTAGCCGCTGGCAAACATATCGAACATCTCTCTCCCGTCGAAGCTGCTCTTGATGAAGATTATTGGGCGACGATACAACAGGCTTTTTCCGTAACACGCGGCATCGTCAATCTCAACAATGGGGGCGTTTCGCCCAGCCCGCGAATGGTCACCGAGGCGTTTGTCCGTTACACCTGGCAGCAAGAGGACGCGACCGCATATACGATGTGGCGGATACTCGAACCGCAATCGGAAACGGTTCGCACAGGTCTTGCCGAAGTATTTGGCTGCTCGGCGGAGGAGATCGCGATCACGCGAAACGCTTCCGAGTCGCTCGAAATTTTGCTGATGGGCATGGACTTTAAGTCCGGCGATGAGATCCTGACGACAACGCAGGATTATCCGCGAATGATCACGACGCTCAAACAGCGTGAAATGCGCGAGGGGCTAAAGCTCAACCTAATCAAGATCCCGCTCGCCCCAAAAAACGTCGATGACATCGCGGCGGCATTTGAGCGTGCGGTCACGCCAAAGACAAAGCTGATCCTCGTTTCGCATCAAATAAATCTGACCGGCCAAATATTGCCGGTAAAGAAAATTTGCGATATGGCACGAGCCAAAGGTATCGAGACCATCGTTGACGGAGCACATGCCTTTGCTCAGTTTGATTTCAAACGCGACGATCTCGGCTGTGATTATTACGGCACCTCGCTCCACAAATGGATCTACGCACCTAAGGGCACGGGCATGCTCTATGTCAAAAAAGACAAGATCGCCAAGGTCTGGGCGTTGATGGCAGCGGAAGACAAGAACCGCAACGACATCCGCAAATTCGAAGAGATCGGCACGCACTCGGCCGCGATGCGGCTCGCGATCGGCGAGGCCGTTTTGTTTCACAATGCCATCGGCGGCAAGCGTAAAGAGGAACGTCTGCGATATCTGTCGCGATATTGGATGAACAAGCTCAAAGATGTGCCAAAGGTGGGTTTTAACACGTCGTTTGACCCAAAACAATCGTGTGCCATCGCTAATTTTAAGATCGACGGCATCGACCCGGTCGAGATCGGCAATCATCTGATGGCCAAACATTACATTTTTACGACACCGATCGTCCACGACGAATTTACCGGCATCCGCATCACGCCAAACGTCTATACGACGCTATGGGAACTCGACCGTTTTTGCACCGTCGTGGAATCGATAGCGAGAAAAGGATTGCCGAAAGCATAAGTTTTTATGAGCATTACAAAAGTTACACAGCACCCGACGCAGAATGAGGCGTTGATCTTTGAACGGTCGCAGACCGGTCGCGTCGGTTATCGTTTGCCAAAACTCGATGTACCGGAAACAACGGACGTTATTCCGGCGGAGCTTCGTCGAAGCGACAATCTCGACGGCGTGCCTGAGGTTTCCGAGGTCGATGTTATCCGTCATTTTACGCGGATCTCGACTTGGAATTATTCGATCGATCTTGGGATGTATCCGCTCGGGTCGTGCACGATGAAATACAATTCGCGGCTTAATGAAAAGGTAGCCCGTATCGGCGGTTTTGCCGGCTTGCATCCGCTTGCACCTGAGGCTGAGTCACAAGGTGCGTTGGAGTTGATCTACAAACTGCAAGAGGATCTCGCCGAGATCACCGGATTGCCCGGCGTGTCCCTTCAACCAGCTGCCGGTGCACAAGGCGAGATGACAGGCGTCATGCTCATCCGTGCATTTCTCGACCAGCGTGACGGCGAAGCGTCAAAGGATCGCCGCGTGATGCTCATCCCTGATTCCGCACACGGCACAAATCCGGCTTCCGCCGCGATGTCCGGTTTTACGGTTAAGACGATCCGCTCGACATCCGAGGGCATTACGGATATGGATCACCTTCGCGAGCTTTGTGCTGAGGGCGGTGTCGCGGGTGTGATGTTCACCAATCCGAACACGGTCGGAATCTTTGAGCGAAATATCAAAGAGATCTGCGAGGTCATCCACGAGGCCGGCGGTTTGGTCTATATGGACGGTGCCAACATGAATGCTCTGGTCGGCGTCGCTCGGCCCGGCGATATGGGCGTCGATGTCATTCACCTAAATCTGCACAAAACTTTTTCGACCCCGCACGGCGGAGGCGGCCCCGGATGCGGGCCGTGCGTGTGCTCGGCTGAGCTTACGCCGTTTTTGCCGACACCTAGAGTCGAGAAGTCTGGCGACACGTATCGTCTCAATTACAATGTTCCAACCAGCATCGGCCGTGTTAAAGCTTTCTTCGGCAACTTTGGCATGATGGTTCGAGCGTTGTCATACATCTACACCCACGGCAACGACGGCCTGAAAGAAGCGACCGAAGCAGCGGTACTTAACGCCCGTTATGTTTCGAACGCTCTTGCGGCAACCTACGACAAGCCGTTCGAATCCGACTGTATGCACGAGGCGATCTTTTCGCATAAGAACCAGTCGAAAAAGGGCGTGGTCACGCTCGATATAGCCAAACGGTTGATCGACTACGGTTTTCATCCTATGACGGTTTATTTCCCTCTTGTGGTAGAAGGAGCGATGCTCATCGAGCCGACCGAATCCGTCGGCCGTGCCGATCTCGACGCGTTTATCGAAGCAATGATCGACATCGACCGCGAGGCCCACGAAGATCCGGAGCTTGTCATCAATGCCCCGCATTCGACGCGCATCGGTCGCCTCGACGAAGCAACAGCCGCGAGAAAGCCCGTGCTTCGTTGGCGTGAAAATATGGGATCGACGGCGAAAGCCGCATAGGAGAAATATGAAGATCAGAATTTTGTTATCAGTTTTACTTACCGTCACCGTATTTAGCCTCGCGGCTGTCATATCTGCCGATGGCGTTACAAAACGCATCAAATTTGCCAAAGGCAAACATTCGGCGACAGTTTCGAACAGCGTCATCCGCGGCGACCGTGACACATATATCGCAGGTGCCGGTGCGGGCCAGACGATGACCGTAAAGATCACTTCGCTTGAGGACAACGCGGTTTTTCAGATCGAGGGGCCGGACGGCGAATATCTGGAAGGAGCCGGAGACGGCGACGACGCAATGAATTTTAGCGGCGAGCTGCCAGCTAAAGGCGATTACAAGATCATCGTCGGAGGCACACGCGGCAATTCATCGTATAAATTGACGGTTATGATCAAATAGAGCCGTTCGATTAGTGTTTGATATTTAGCCGTGAGAATATCGC
>JBEBGA010000350.1:0-3083 GCA_040081695.1 Pyrinomonadaceae bacterium | reverse complement strand
CCCTTTGAAGAAAAACCCGTCGCAGGTCGCGCAACGAACGCACGCACTGGTGCGGTCATTTTCCTTCAGCTGAATCCCAAGCGGAACATGAAAGGGCTTAACGCCCATTGCCGCAAAGTCTTCGGCGAGATGCTCGATCCTTGCCTCGTGGCTAACTGCCGGGAAAGGAAAGTCGGCACTTCGCCACGGCTCTGTCGGGTCCTCGCCCTGTTTGCCGTGCACAAAATAAAGCTGCTCCGCCTGTGTGTAAAAGGGCTCAAGCTCGTCGTACGTGATCGGCCAAGCGGGCGATATTCCGTCATAGTGCCTCAACTCACCAAAATCTTCTTTACGCATCCGGAAAAGCGCCGAACCATAGAACTTCGTATTGCCGCCGACGTTGTAGTTGGTGTGCGGATGAAGAGCTTTGCCGTCGCGGTCGTACCAAACTTCTTTTGTGTTGTATTTCCCTTCGACGTTCACGGCACGCGAGTTCCAGTTGTCAGGCTCTCGCCTAACGAAGTCGCCGCGTTCCAAGATCAATATCTTCTTTCCAGAAGGTGCCAGCTTTCGCGCGAGTGTTCCGCCACCTGCACCGGTGCCGATGATTATCACGTCGTAGTGTCCGTTGGTCATAAAACTTAATTCTCCATTCCAAAATTACAGTTAAAAATGCAGCGAACCCGCCCAAAATGGTTTAGCTTCGCGCATAGCACGTACTTAATTCCCCGAACGCGTACAAAAAATTCCGCGGCAGTTAACATGGCGATGGGAGGAGCAAGAAGATAGATCCACATAGCTGTCCAATTACCGGCGACAATAGCCGAAGCAAGGGTTCTTGCGGGGTTCATACTCATTCCTGAGATCGGCGATTCGACAGCGATGAAAAGTGCCACAAGTGTGCCTGCGAAATACGGTGTATAACGTGACAACTGCGGCGAGTTGCTGGTAAAAAGGATCGTTGTCATCATTAAGAACGAGATAACGACCTCCGCCGCGAATGCCGCTCTCACCCCGTAACCGCCTGGAACAGTGATGACAAAGTTCACCGAACTATCTGCCAGTAGATCTCCGAGAAAAAAGGATGCGATCAGCACGCCGGCAATTCCGCCGATGGTCTGAAAAAGAACGTAGAAACATGCGTCTTCCCGGTTAATCTTTCCAAGGCGAAAGAATGTAATCGTGACCGCCGGATTAAAATGGGCCCCAGATCGTTTTCCCCAGGGCGAACAAACAATTCCTATTGCTGTCAGCCCCATCGCGAGCCCCATCAAAACAGTGCGAACGCCACTGTCAATCGCGGCAACGGGAGAACCCGGATGAAAAAGGGCAACGCCGAAACCACATGCCGAAACCATGAACATACCGAGACACCATGCTTCGATTAGGTACTCCGGCCAGTGATTTTTCAGTGCATCCAACATCTCTTTCCTGTTGAAGAAATCGTTTACTATTTGAGTTTTATTCCAGATGGTCAAGCGATCGAGAGGATCGAATTAAATCCGCCGAGCCCGTCATCCTCTTTTAAGCCATGGCTCGGGTCCTCAGTCCACCGCAGTCCGTCGATCAGAAATTTATATCGATAGGAGCCAGCGGGACGGCAAGGTATCGCGGTGTGCCAAAGCCCGTCGCCGTTGCGGGCGAACGGCATTGATTCACGGTGCCAGCCATTGAAATCACCGCATAATGTGACCTTTTGAGCCGCGTCATCATGAAAGCAGAAGATGATCCGGTTTCGCTCGATCCGAGGCGGGAAGTAATTGCGACGGTCAAAGGAGTGTTCTTCTTTCGAGGCTAGTTCAACAGCGGATCGCGCATTGAGGATCCCAAATCCCTGCCGAATCGTTGGATGGCCGCCCAAACGGCGCGCGGTCGTGATCAAAATATCCTTCACCATCACAGGTGTCAGTCTGGGATTTGCCTGAAGCATCAAAGCAGCGACCGAAGCAGTTATGGGTGCAGCGAAGGAAGTTCCATCGACGTGCTGGTAGTGCGTGGCAACCACCTTTCGATTTTTAAGTTCACCTTCTATCTGTCTCCTCGCAGCCTCGCTTGGAAGTACGAGGATTGCCGAGTCCAAGCCCGCATCTGTCCAGAATCGTTCGAGCTTCTTACGAAACGAATACTCGGGGGTTGTTAACAATATCGAAAGCGTTTCGGCAACACGGTGATCATCCGTTCGGGGCAAGATTGGAGCTGCAATATACATCGCAGGTGCGATGATCTCAGGCTTAACATGGCCGTCGGCGGTTGCTCCGAAACTCGAGTGATAAAGACCAAATTCCGACATTTCAAACTGGTTTTGATCGGTGTAGCCGCCCACCGTGATCGCCGAAGGAGAACTCGCGGGCGGGATGGAACGTGTCGAATCGGAATTACCGGCTGCAACTGTCACGACCACACCTGAGTCGACAAGTTCCTCCACAAGTTGGTTGACGCTGCTTTCTGCAAGTCCATTGTCGGAATCTCCGCCTAGCGAGATATTCAATATCCGGATGCCGTATCGCGCGCGATTCTCAATCACCCAGCGAAGGCCCTGCTCTATCGAAGCATCATCTATATGTCCGCGATTTGAAACCTTTATTAGAACAAGTTGAGATTCGTGAGCTAAACCGTGATATATCCCATCGCAGAGCCGGCCGTCCCCGGCACACGAAACCACAGTTTGCGTGCCATGCCAATGGTGGCCAAGCGGCTCAACGATCTCTGTTAACGAACTTTCTTCTCCATGAATGTCGTGAAAGGCTGTTACGCGATCGACAACATCCGGATGGGGATAAAATCCGGAGTCGAGAAATGCGATGGTTACGCCGCGGCCCGTAAAGGTTGGATCTGCATTCAGTTTCTCCGACGTTGGAATAACCGCATGCCGGTGTTGGGAATGAAGGTGATCGTGATCGTCTGATTTCGAAGTTAATAGCATAGAGTTACCCGCGTCGAGATAACGCGTCCTATCGCTTATTCACTTCGATATGGGGATTATTCCAGGAATCTATGAGGCGGGTTTTGCTGAATTTAACGGAATATTCCGAATCAAGAGCGCGATTGTATTTTGAGCACCGAAGTGTGCCTTGAAATGCGATCATGAAAACTAAAACTAAGGT
>JBEBGA010000349.1:0-3090 GCA_040081695.1 Pyrinomonadaceae bacterium | reverse complement strand
CTATTTATATCGAGAGGCAAAAAATGCAGCCCGTGTCGCTGGGCATCTTTTACGAGTGTTGCTGCCGAATAAAATCCGAGCGGGTAGTTATTGAACATCGCGGTCATAAATTCGGCCCTATAATGAACCATGAAATATGCCGATGCATAGGCGAGCAGGGCGAAGCTATAAGCGTGAGACTCTGGAAAACCATAATTTGAAAATGCTTTTACGCATTCGACGATGTTATCCTGCACAGCTTCGGCAACGCCTCTTTTGGTCATTCCAATACGAAGTTTTTCGGCAATAGAGTCCAGCTTTTTTTCAGGACGTTTAAATCCCATGGCCTTTCGGAGATCTTCGGTTTCATCGGAAGTAAATCCGGCAACGTCCATGGCTATCTTCAGTAGCTGTTCCTGAAAAAGCGGAACACCAAGAGTGCGTTCAAGTACAGGCCTCAGTGATTCGTCCATATAAGTCACTGTTTCAAAACCTTGCCGACGGTTCAGATATGACTGAAGCATTTTCCCCACTATCGGCCCGGGGCGAATGATAGCTACCTGAATGACGATATCGTAGAAATTCGCTGGTTTTGACTTTGGAAGAAAGGCGATCTGAGCACGGCTTTCGACCTGAAACATGCCAACTGTATCGCCTTTTTGCAGAGCTTCGAAAACATCATCATCCTGCATAGGCAACTGATAAAGGCCAAGTTCTTTGCCATGATGTTCCTTTATTAAAGTTATGGTGTCGCGAAGCACGGCCATCATTCCGAGCCCCAGCAGATCGACTTTAACAATCTTTAGAGCGTCGCAGTCGTCCTTATCCCATTGAATAATGGTGCGGTCAACCATCGATGCAGGTTCGAGCGGAACTATGCTGTCGAGGCCTTCCCATGACATGACCATGCCTCCGGAATGCTGCCCGAGATGGCGCGGAAAATCTAAAATTCGCTGATAAAGATCGGCAAATTTTCTCAAGGCCAGATCGGTTGATGGGTCAAATCCTTCTTCCTTTAATCGTCTATTAAGCTCTTCGCCTTTAAATGTTTCGTAATGAGAATTCAGCTTTGAGAGTTTTCCGAGCACCTCGGGACCAAAGCCAAATGTCTTGCCAACCTCGCGCACCGCTGATTTTCCGCGATAGCTTATTACATTTGCAGTCATTCCTGCTCCACGACGGCCGTAGGTCGAATAGACGTGTTGAATTACTTCTTCGCGGTCGTCCCCAGACGGTAGGTCGATGTCGATATCGGGGTATTGTTCGTAGCTTTCAGATAAAAAACGCTCGAATAGGAGCTTGTTCTCGATTGGTTCTACAGCAGTAATGCCCAAAGCAAAACAGACTACTGAATTAGCTGCTGACCCACGGCCTTGCGACAATATTTTTTGGCTTTTGCAATAGTTGGAGATATCGGCGACCAACAGAAAATATCCAGCAAGACCTTTCATCTCGATCACTCGAAACTCTCTATCCAATCTGCCCTGAACCTGATCTTTTATTTCCTGTTTTTTATCTCTATATCGCTCTCGGGCGCTGGCTTCGGCACGTTTTCGTAATAAAGAATCTGCTGTTTCACCTGACGGGACGTCATATTTGGGAAAAGAATAAGAAAGCTCACCCATTGAGAACTGTACACGGTCAGCGATCTCTTGAGTGATATCGACCGCTTCCGGAAAGTCTTCGAAGAGGCTGAGTATTTGTTTACGATTCTTTAAGTGCCGTTCGCTGTTTTCAGAAAGCAGTTTCCCCGCTTCGTAGATGGTCGTGTGGTTTTTGATGCAAGTAAAAACGTCGAAAAGCTCGCGGTCATGCTCGTCGGCGAAATAGACTCCGTTACTGGCAAAGCAGTCGAGGCGAAACTTTGCGGCGAGTCCTCTTAGCTGGTAGTTTATGTTCTCTTCGTGGCGTAAGTAATGGCGTTGCAGCTCGACGTAGAGGCGGTCTGGAAATACGTGATTGAGCCAGGCGAGATCATGCTGTCCCCTGCCATTTTTGATGCTTTTGTGGAGAAATCCATCTGAACCGCCGGTGAAGCACAAGATGTCTTCGGAAAATTTCTCAATATCTTCGCGAGTTGCAAAATGCTCTCCTTTTTTGTTGCGGAGCTTGATTGTTGTGATGAGTTTTGAGAGGTTCTGATAGCCTTTCAACGTCAGCGGAACAAGAGGCAGCAAACTGCCGTCTTCCATCGTGATCTCGCTGCCGATGATGGGTTTTACGCCCTGAGCCTTTGCCTCGAAGTGAAACCTTACGGCACCGGCGACAGTGTCGCGGTCAATGAGAGCAGCGGCCTTGATCCCGAGTTCCGCCGCGCGCTGGGCCAGTCTCTGCGGCTGTGAGCCGGAAGAGAGAAAGCTGAATGCGGAGCGTGTGTGTAATTCGCAAAACATAGTCAATGTCGTGTTAATATTTGGTCATGAACCTTACATCTGAAGATATCTCAGATATTCGTGCCGCCCGCCGTGCGAGAAAGGAAAAATCGATTCGCATGGGAAGAAGCAAAAACAAACTTGGGTTTCGGTCGCCAACGGCGACTAACATTAAAGCCTAGGGTGAAGCAAGCGAAGCGAACGGAACCCTAGGTAAGGGGCAACAAATTCGACCCCGTCCCTGAAAGGGACGAACTTCAACGCGGTTGGCCCTTCAGTCTTTTTTAGGGTTCCGCTTCGCTGCACCCTAGGCTTTAATGTGCGTCGCCGTTGGCGACAAGAAAGGTTATTTCTGCCCATAGTCTTGTCCCATTTTCGGGTACCTCGGCGCGCGCATTAGTCGTATTCCCCCAATAAAAACCAGTCATCCTTTGCCTTACACAGCCTATAAACACCTGCGTTCTCGACTTCGATGTCCCATTCCTGTGTCCGCCATGGCTGGTCCCACCATTTGGAATTGCCTTTCCAGACGCCGCTGCAATTGATAACGTGGCTGGCGAAAAGGCGTGTTTTGATGAAAACGAGGCGAGCGTCGCGGATAAGAACTTCGGCACGAAGCTGCGGACGGAAGTAGGTGAAGGCGATGGTTCCGCTAGGTGGCTTTATTAGCCTTAACGGCTCTGCCGTTTCGCATTGCGGCGAGGCTTGCCTCGCCGTTGCCGTTCTCGAACTATTCTTC
>JBEBGA010000061.1:0-11728 GCA_040081695.1 Pyrinomonadaceae bacterium | reverse complement strand
GCTACCTCGACTTCGCCCCCTTCGATCACCGCGAGGTCGACGGCCCGGCGGTCGACCGCCGCGACTTCGCGTGGGCTTCCAGTCCCCCGACCTGCGCGACCACGCCGTCGCCCGACACGATATTGACCGCGAGTTGGGCATTATCGACCAGTGCGATGCCGTCGTTTGCGATGATAAAAGGGTCCGACAAGATCACGACCCGCCCCGAGCCATAGGGCATATCAACAAGCAAATTATTCTGAGCTTGAGCTATATGGACCGTCGGCGAGACCTCTTCTACCGCGACATACGGATCGCTTTTTGCCGACATCGATCTCGGCGGCGGTGCACCACGCTCAAACCCGTGGCGTTCAAAAGTTATCGCTGCTGCAAACCGAGACGGCTGAACGGCGTTGATGCCGGTCGTGTAAAGCGACGGCTGGACGGGCTTTGCGGCGGGTGTGTCACTGGTCATTTGCTTAGTGTCGGCGGGGTCGGCCGACATTATTTCAAAGTTCTGTTTCGCCTCGACCTCGACCGTCCATTGCCCTGACATCTTTATTAGGTCCGTCGGCGGTTCACGATCAACAAGCACAAGTCTGCCGCCGCCCGCGACCCACCGCATAAGATCGTCGGCCTCGGCGGGTGTGAACTCACGCCGCACACGGCCCGCGACGACAAAGACTGATGGTTTATTGCGGGCAGTCAACAACGCGGCGGGCGGCTCTTGCCAGCGGACGGCTTTGCGGCCCGTCTCGCTTAGCAAAGTATAAAACGCCTGCAAACCCGTCGCACCGGAATTAAAGGTCGAGCGTTTCGGGTATGATTCGCTGTCGGGCGTCTTTTCTTTCTGTGTATAAGTTGCGGCATTTAGCCCAACCAGCACGGCGACCAGAAAGATCAGAAAAATAAAAATGAAAAGCTTTTGCTTCATTTCACTTACCCTTTCACTCCCGCGATGGTCTGCTGATATCTGCTCTTAAAATCTTCCCAGTCCTGCGCGTCCGTCGGACGCAGTCCGTACCAATTGCGTTCGAAATTGAGCGTCATGCCGTTCATATTTTCAAACAGATCGGCACGCTTTCTAACGTCGCGAAGATAATCGCGGTTCGTCTTGTGACGAGCCAAACCGATCAGCTTGCGTTCGCTGAGCTCGCAAAGCAGGGCGATATAGCCTTTGCGGATAGCACCACGCAGATTGCCCTCACGTGCAAGCATCTCAGCCTCGTCAAACAGGCTCGCGGCCGATTCGTCGCTTGCGACACGTTCGCCAAGTATGACGCGATCGCCTTTTTCTTTTTTCTTTTTACGACCGCGTCGGCCAAAGAACGGTATGAACCGATAGATCAAAAATCCGACCAGTCCGATCACCAATGCAAAGATCAGGATCTGCAAACCCATCTTTAGCGAACCTGTGCCGGAATCGGAGCTCGGGGTAACAGAAGAACGCGGAAAGACCTTTGCCAGCCACTCCATAAATTCGCGCAGCCATCGCTGAAACAGGCTCTCTTCTTTTGCCTGTGCTTTTTGGTACTCTTCGCGTTGCAATATCTCGGCGAGCTTTTGTTTGTCTTCGTCTTTCGTGCGGTTTGCCGCGGCGGCTTTTTGCAGCAGATCGACCTCGCGGGCAATCGATGTCAACCTTTCGTTTACGCCGGTCAGGATCACGCCGCGTTTTGCAGGATCGCTTTCATTCTGAAATTGTTCGAGCGAGATAAAGAGCCACTGGTTTGCTGTCTCGACCGAACCGCCGGGCCACTCGACCTTTTCTGTCGGTGGCAGTATGCGGCGAATATGTGCGATCACCTCGTTCTCATGCCTTACATCACGCTTGCCCTGCTCAGCATTTCCGACTTCGGCTAAAAGCTCCTCGACATATACATGAACCGACTCGACCCGTTGACGGTAATCGTCAAGCGACGCCGCCAGAGCGGCGCTCGCTGAAAACAGCACGACACATATTGCCAACACGATCTTTGGGCAAGAACGCAGATACATATATATATGTCGCAAATTCAAACACATATCTTATTTTAGCCCGAGGGTCGTAATGTTTGATCTCCCTGCGGCCGTAGACGGCTCAGCACCTATTGCCGTCGCTGATAGGGCGGGTTGTAGGGGATTAATATACGTTGTGGGGACGCTTGGTATCTCACCCAATCGGCGCGCGGCCATCAACTCGATATCATAGCCCTCGCCGCGAACACGCTCATCGACATAGAGCAAACAAAGGCCCGCCATCCACACCGGCGACAGCAGGATAAAGCTGATCTGCCAGATCAGGTTATACGCGATCTCGTACCAAGCCGGAATGAGGTCCGCGTCAAACGACATTAGCGGGACGCCGTTAGCCTGGGCATACCAAGCAAGCGGAACATACAGTAGAGCAAGCGCCGAATATGCCGCGACCGTCGTAAAGACAAACAACGCGGCCAGACGCTTTACATTGCCGCTCGCGAGCGAGGCACTGCGGCCGATAGCGGAGAAAACACCCTGCCCCTCGACGAGCATCACTTGGGGAACATACGCGAGCCGCGATGCCGCTAAAAAGAACAGCCAAAGTGACGCGGCAGCGACCGCCAGCCCGACAACTATCGACAAAACAAATGCGACCGCCGGCAAAAAATTGAATATATAAACAACCAGTAAGATCAGCAGAACGGCGACCGTCATCCCAATATAAAAAATGGCGATTCCTAATGCTCCTAAGATCAACGTCATCAGCGAGGACGCCACAACGAGCCCGCCGAGGCGCTTCCAGACATTGGCATAAGTCTCACGAAAAGTGATCGCCTCGCCAAACAGTAAATGCCGGACAAAGTTGCGCGAAGCTCCGCCCATGACGACCAACGTCGCTATCGTTTCGGCAAGCCAGATGACGACGCTGCCAAACCACAGGAACACGTAGTAAAAGGTATTCTCGGCAGAGTACGGGTCGGCACCAAGCTGAAAGATCTGCCGCCCTGCGAGCGTCCACGCTACGGATATGAGCGTGCCGATGATCACCGGTGGCGAAGCGATGAGGATGAAAGTAACAAAAAACTTGCGGTAAAACCTGACCGCACGATCGATCAGATCGCCCGCCCCGAGCGGGGTAATGCCGAGATGTTGTTCGTTGTTGGAAACAGCCAAGATGCCGAAATTTTACCACACCAAAGAAAAAGGCGTTGCCGGTTTCCCGACAACGTCAGAGTTATATTCATATCTTATTTCTATTTTGTCGACGGTACTTTTAATGCGGTTCTGCACTGTTCAATTACCTTTCGAAGATCATCGACATCCGGCGCAGTTGGAACGAGGCGAAGGTAAGTTTCGAGTTCCTCGATAACCCGTCCGAACAACCCCTTTTCCAGGTAGATCACAGCCAATAGGCGATGTGCTTCCTTATATTCATCGATCCCAAATTTCAAGCAAGATAAAAAAGCCGCTTCGGCCTCATCATTACGGCCTATTTTATTAAGGAGTCTGCCCAAATAGTAAAATGCAGTTGCGGATTCGGCCTTGGCTTGCAACGCACGTCGAATGATAGGTTCCGCATCGGCAAATTTTCCCATACGAAAAAGAACGATGCCACGATTGATCAATGGCTCATATGCTTGTGAGTTCTGCGCAAGTGCCGCTCTTAGAGCCTCGTCTGCCTTGTCCAGTTCATTCGATCGCATATAGATCACGCCCAGCTCATTTAGGGCGCTCACGAATGCCGGATACTCGGAGATCGCTGATCTTAGGTGTTCAATGGCTTGCTTAATGTCATTAGAGTCACGTAACTTTATTGCCTTGTCGTATTGTTCCAACGCCCGTTTCGGCACACCCGCATTTGCGGCGCTGATAACCGATGGTTTGTCAGCCTTCGGTGTTGCCTTTTTTCGTTCCAGTAGCCGGATCGTAATTGAATAGGTTTCGGGAACCGGGTTACGGGCGACCCTAATATCAACCTGTTGTGTGACAGGCTCATAATCGCTATCGCCTTCGATTATTACGGAATAGTTGCCGGCTCCGACTCGGCTAAAGACAAATCGGCCCCGATCATCGGTGGACGCTATAACATCCCCGCTGGTCGGTGAGCTCAGTCGAATGGGCATTCGGGTGTTGACGGGAACCCCTGTTGGCAGAAAAACTGATCCCACAATAAAGTTATTCCCCCCATGAAAGGTATTGGTTGTTTCGGATAAGCCGCCCGCGATCTGGCCGGTCACTTGAGAAACATACAACAAGGTCAGCACGATTAGTAGTCGGAGCCACGTTAGATATTTTACATTTGCGTTCATTAGGTCCTCCGGCGCAAAGTTGCAGTATTTAGCACCCAAAACAAAAATGGGCGTTGCCGTTTTAACCGGCAACGCCCTGAGTTATTCTTAACGCTTAGATCAGAAGTTGAATCTGAGCATTAGATCAACAATGCGTCCGCCCGGATTATTCGTTGTCGAAAGATCCTGATAGGCAGAGCCTGCACCAAGCTGACCAAAGGTTGTACCACCTACACCCACAGTCGCTACATCAGCTGCCCAGCCACCGACACGGAACGACGGGTTATTAAGCAGATCGAGGAAAGTAGCTCTTAACTCGACACTGCGTTTCTCACCCAAACCGACCCGTTTGGCAACACCAAGGTCAAACGTGCGGTAACTTGGTCCATGAACGATCAAATTCTGGAATCCACAATTACCAGAGAATTGCGACTGGCAATTACCATATCCGGCCGGGGCAATAAATCTGCCCGTCGGAGCTCCGCCGTAGGTAGTACCATAGCCGCCGGCACCCAGCACACTGATGTCAAAGGCACGTTGTGTGTTGAGAATAATGTCAGCCGGCAAATACGTAACCACGTTTGGCCCCTTGTTAACCTTAATGGATTTCTCGAGCTCTCTGGCGGTCATTCCGACGAGCTGGACATTACCAAAGCTGATCGGTGTTCCACTCTGCCATCTGACGATCGGCATGATCGACCATCCGCCGACAAGTCCATCGACGACGCCGCTGGCGTTACCGAGGAATTGTCTTCCTTTACCAAATGGCAGGTCATAGGTCGCATCAAGCTTAAACTGGTGTCTAAGGTCAAACGGCTGGTAGTTTTTAGCCAAAGCCAATCCACCCGGTCTAAGCGTATAGTTTGACTGGCCGCCACCTGCCGAACCGGCAGCATCCGACTGAGCTTTTGAAAACACATAGCTCGCCTGCAAACGCAGCCCCGCAGATAGACGACGGCGTACTTCGACAACTGCCGAATCATACCAGCTGCGTGCGTCACTCTGGAGGAGGAACGAACCCGCCGGTACGGTCGGGGCCGTACGGAAGAAATTAGCCGGTCTGCCATTTGCGATAGCGTTGTTTCTACGAGCCGCACTATTCTCAAATGATGTGCTGCCGATAAAATTAGCGAGAGACGGAGCATTGATCGAAAGAGCTGCAACTAGTGTCGCATTATTAAAGTTTGCAGCTGTATAGTTAGCCGCTACGAGTGATGCCGCCGCCAGGTTTGCCGCACTACCAAAATTGGTAAAGTACGACAACATGATCGGAAGCGGCGAGGTGTTTGTACCAGGCCCGCGATATGCGAATCCACTCGAAGCAAAACCGTTAAGAATATTCTGATAAAGGTTCTGCTGCGCAAGTCTAAACTCGGCACCGAAACCATTCTCAATGGTGTTAACTTCGTTAGTAAAGTTCAAGCGGTGCAAATTTTTGCCCCGGTTGCCTACATAACGAACCTCTACCACCGTGTTTCTGTCGATCTCACGCTGGTATCCAAAACTGAACGAATCAACATAGCCGGTCTTCAGATTTGGATCAACCGAAATCGCCTGACTAGCAGTCGTCAGCGTCAACGGAAATGCCGGTGTCGACGAGAACGTCGGGGTGGTCACGTTAGTGTTGCCAGGCGTACGCAAGTTAGTGCCAACCGTAAAGCTGCCGGCAATACCTGTGTTTCGGGAAAGCGGGATCGAACCACCCGGCGTGTTGTTCGTTACGATCGTTTGCGTTGCCGAGCCTTCCCGGACAAACGAACGGTTATAGCCTCCGCGAAATACGCTGCGGCCGCTCTCGCCAAACACTTTGCTTAAGAGGCCCTTTGCAAAATTAGGACTCCAAACCACACCAACCGAAGGCGAGACATTGTTCATGTCGTCTTTATAGGCTTTCTCGCCGATCTTGTACAAAACGACACGTGGATCGCCTATTGAACCGGTAGCTCCCGGCTGAAATATTCCAGCTTTTCCGCTTGGGCCAAAGACCTGTTCCCAGTTCTCAAGACGGCCAATGTTACCCGTTTTGGCAGTAAATGCCTCTTGCGGCTGCCACCTTACACCAAATGTCACCGTCAAGCCCGAGCGAACACGCCACGAATCCTGAGCAAATATACCAAAGGTTCTCAAGCCAAACTGCTGAGTGAGAGGCCCATTTTCCTTATACAGCCCGCTCCCGTCGAGGTAAGCGGCAGAAGTATACGAAATGACCCGGCCAATGAGCCCTGCATAAAATGCACGGGCATCGGCCTGTTGTGCCGTCGTTGAACCAGGCATTGACGTCCCATTAAACATCGTAAATGCCGTGCCTTCCGATGAGTCGATACCAAACCCAACCGTCGGGACTATGCGGTTCACGTTCGTCTGATCAGTTTTGATGTACTTATACTGTCCACCAAAATTGAACGTGTGATTCCCGTTCACCCAAGTGACCGAATCGGTAAGGTCATATGTCGGCGTACCTCGCGTCTGCGATGAGTTTCCGTTGTATGGATTTGTGATCGCTGCTGCTGTTCCGATATCTAGGAATCGGCCGCCGGTAAAGTCAAAGACACTCGTATTCAACTCACTAAAAAAGTCGGTTGTGCCCCATGACGTTGCATACCTTGCTTCGTTCACGATGTTATTTCCAAACGTAGATCTGAGAGCACCGGTGAAGGATTGACGGACACCGCTTTGGCCCTGAAATGGAAATCCGGGGAAAATTTCATCGCGGGAATTAAGAAAATCCTTACCAGGCTTAAAGTTGTTACGATTGTAGACAAACTCAAGGCTGTGCTTTTTCGTTATATTAAAGTCAGTTCTAAAAGCAAGGAAATTACGAAGGCTAAGGCCCGAATTCGTAAAGTTATAGTTGAGACGTGTCGGGTTGTTGGTTATCGGCGTAAACGTTCCCGTTGTGGCCGTAGCGGTACGGATCCTAGCAAGGGCAGCCTGGACTGTTGGGTCCGGCGTGTTCGTCTGTCCCGGGTTCGCCGTCGCAAGTGCGAAAACATCAAGCGTTTGCGTCACACCACCAACCACATACGAATAGATGCCGTTATAAGCGTTAGGCGCCAAAACTGTGCGCGTACGTGTCGTTGATTCAGGATTTCGATATTCTTCATAATTAATAAAGAAGAAGCGCTTGTCCTTGCCTGAATCAAAAGCTTTAACACCCTCACCAAATCCGAGGAAAGGAATGTTGCCGCCAAAATGGCCGCCATATTGATTCAAGATGATCTTTTGACGAGGAAGTCGATCGCGGTTGTTATACCAATAGTTCGAATTTAGAGCAGTGTTTCTGTGCTGCCAAAACAGGCCGCCCGTGTAGTCGTTGGTACCACGACGGGTAACAAATCTGATCTGCACGGCTCCGTCACCACCGCTTTCGGCACCCGGATTTGACGTCGAAACCGTCACTTCGTCGATCGCGTCAACGCGGGGGCGAATGTAGGTAAAAAATCCGTCCGTCGAACGGTTAGCGTTATCCTGAGCGTCAACACCATCGAGTGAGATATTGATAGCTCCTTTGGGCAGTCCGTTGATCGATGATGCTCTAGGCCGACCGGCCTGCGCTGCTCCCGGGAGCAACAAGACCAGGTCGAGAGCATCACGCGATGCGATTGGCGTCTCAATGATCTGTCGACCGGTAATTGTCGTACCGACCTTTGCGGTCTCTGTCTGTAGAACCTCAGCACCGCTCGTGACCACAACCTGTTCAGATATCTGGCCAGCCTGCAAAACCGCGTTAACCGTTGACGGTGTTCCAATGTCAACTTTGACGTTCTGGATAACTGCGGTCTTAAAGCTAGGTGCAGTGATCGTGACCGTATAGGTAAAAGTACCGGCGGCCACCGCCGGAATTCTATACAACCCCTCACTGTTTGTAGTAGTGGTAAATTCTTGTCCGGACTGACCTGTTACAGTAACGGTCGCACCAGGGACAACAGCCCCTTGCTGGTCGACAACCGTTCCCGAGATCGATCCGGTATTCTGTGCTTGAATAGCTATCTGACACACGAATAATGCCAAAGTAACCATCAAAATCTTGGTAAACTTTCTCATCTTTCCTCCTAAGAAATTAAATCTAATTCACTTACAAAAAATTAAGTGCGAATAAGTTTGGATCAATAAGCTTGAGCCAGGCTGTGTGCTGCAATTTCTGCAGTGGTATAAGTCGAAATTTTGGTAAACAATGATACGCAAAGAAAATGGCAAGTTTCGTGCCATAATGATACCGACGTCACATAATTATGTAACTTGTGCTTAACTTACTGACTCTTAAGTGGATAGAGTCATTTATTGTGCCCAGCGGGCAACAATTTACATTGCTTCTTGGTGAGAATTAAGAAGATTTTTGTAGATTATTCCAATTATTTGGATATGCGTATCAGGCTGATTTTGTCTGGATATTATAGCTTTTGATCTTTGAGTTCAGGGTTGTGGCATTGAGGCCGAGCAGGCGAGCGGCGCGCGATTGGTGTCCGCCCGTCTGTTCGAGGGCACGTCGGATGAGATCGATCTCGTAATTTTTGACCTCGTCGTAAAAGCTAACGCCATGAGCGAGGTCAATGCTGGCGGATTTGCCGGCCGACGCTGACATCTTTTGCAATGCGCTCTCCGGGTCACGAACTTCAGGTCGCAGACAATCGACAGTGATCTCATCGGTCGGTGCGATCACGATTGCCCGCTCGATTATGTTCTCAAGCTCGCGAACGTTGCCCGGATAGTTATAATTTTCAAGTAGCGAGAGAACCTCCGGAGAAAGGTTTTCGGAAATATTACGCCCATTTTCCTCGCTATATTTGCGGATAAAATGTTGGGCCAACGGCAGTATTCCCTCACGCCGTTCACGCAGCGGCGGGATCTCGATAGGCACTACAGACAGCCGAAAATAGAGGTCTTCGCGGAACTGTCCGTTCTTAACAGCTTCTTTCAGATCGACGTTTGTCGCGGCAATGATACGGACATCGACCTTAGTTGGCGTGGTTTCGCCGATCGGTGTAAACTCCCTTTCCTGAATGACACGGAGCAATCTCACTTGCGTTTCCGGCCGAAGATCGCCGATCTCATCGAGAAAGATCGAGCCGGTATCGGCTACTTCAAATAACCCTTTCTTTGCTCCAACTGCCCCAGTAAAGGCCCCTTTTGTATGACCAAAAAGCTCTGATTCAAGCAGCTCCGATGGAATATTGGTACAATTCACGACCACAAAAGGGTTGTCTGCTCGCGGACTTGCCGCGTGAACCGCTTTGGCGACTAACTCTTTACCCGTTCCTGATTCGCCGGTTATCAAAACTGTCGAGCGTGCCGGGCCGACCCTATCCACCAGCCGAAAAATGTTCTCCATTTTCTCCGAATGAACAACGATCAGATCACGCTGCACCGAGCGAACCATGGCCTGACGAAGTACCTGACGCTCCTCTTCTTTACGGCGGGTCTTGATGCCTTTGGCGACGTGGGCAAGTATCTGTTCATTTTGAAACGGTTTCCGGATAACTCCAGCAGCACCTTTTTCCCAGGCAGAGATCGCAGTGTCGAAAGTTGCATATGCAGTGACCATGAGTACGACAGCCTCTGCATCGAGTTTTATCAACTCTTCGAGCGCCGTCAGTCCGCCCATGCCGGGCATCGAGACGTCCATCAGCACGACTTCGTATGCTTTTTGCGAATACATCTCGACGGCTTCTTCGCCGGTTTTTGCGAGATCGACCTTATAACCGGCGCTCGACATTATCGTGCCGAGCACATCGCGCATAATCTCTTCGTCGTCGCAGATCAGAATTGAGGCCTTTTTTGCCATAAACTGTGAATATACCAAAATTATCGTCAGGCGCTATAACGCTGTATTCCTTTGATGCAGAAAACCGCCCGTCAAAAGCATCACCGGATGATTAAACTTTTTGCCGTCTCTTGACGTAATATAACTCAAGTAATACACGGTGTTCGTGTACTTTTTTAACTTGATATAGTGGGAATTTCAACAATGGCAATGTCAAAAACAGGCAAGTTCTTTTTATTGATCGGCGGTGTTCTTTTAGCTCTGCTTATTGTGGCGGTGATCGCAATTGCTTACGCGGCAAGCAGCATGGGCGGCCCAACCGTTGCGAATAACAGCGTGCTCGTCCTGAGCGTTTCGGGCGAGCTGCCCGATTATGTTGCCGATGAGCCGCTTGCCAAGGCCTTTGGCATTAGCCAGCAACAGTCGTTCACGAGCCTGCTCACTCAGCTTCGCAAGGCAAAGGTTGACACGCGAATAGGAGCCGTAGTGCTTGACATCAATTTTCCCGGCATCGGCTGGGGCAAGGCTGACGAATTTCGCGAGGCCGTCGCCGATTTCAAAACGTCGGGTAAGCCTATCTATGCCTACATGGAGATCGGCACCAACAAGGAATATTACATCGCGACCGCCGCCGACAAGATCTTTTTGCCGCCGTCGGGAGACATTTACGTCAACGGCCTAGCCGCCGAGGCTATGTTCTACAAAGGCTCGCTCGACAAGCTCGGCGTCGAAATGGATGCGATTCAGATCGGCCCAAAATATAAGAGCGCTCCTGACCAATACACAAAAACCTCGATGGGCGATGGCCAGCGTGAGGTCGTCAATGCCCTCCTCGACGAGTTTTTTGGCCGCTATACAAATGCCATTGCCGAGTCGCGAAAGAAATCGGTCGAGGACGTAAAGGCGTTGATCGATAATGCTCCTTACAATGCGACGAAGGCCAAGGAACTCGGGCTGATCGACGAGGCATTTTATCGCGAACAGGTCGATAACGAACTCAAAGCAAAGCTTGGATACAGGGAAAACGACGCTCTCCGCACAATTCGCGGTAGTGCCTACCGTGAGATCCCCTCGGACACGCTCGGACTTAATAACGGACAAAAGGTAGCTGTTATCTACGCGTCAGGTGCCATCAATGTTGGCCGGTCGTCAAGCGGCCCGTTAAATGGCGAAATGGTCGGATCGGATACTGTAGTCGAAGCTGTGAACGCCGCAGCGAGAGACACCACGGTAAAGGCGATCGTCCTTCGCGTTGATTCCGGGGGAGGTTCGGCACTCGCTTCGGATCTGATGTGGTACGCGCTCGAAAATGCCAAAGCCAAAAAACCGGTCGTCGTGTCGATGGGCGACGTCGCGGCTTCGGGCGGTTATTACATTGCGTGTAACGCCAACAAGATCGTCGCCGAACCCGCGACCATAACCGGCTCGATCGGCATATTTGTCTTTAAGCCAAACATTAAAGGGTTTTACGACTGGATCGGGGTTTCCAACGAATATACGATGCGTGGCAAAAATGCAGGTATCTTTCGCGCCACGGAAAAATGGACACCCGAGGAACGTGCCAAGATGGAATCACAGATCGGCAGCGTTTACTATGACAGCTTCATTCCTAAGGTCGCGACCGGCCGTAAGAAAACTACGGAAGAAGCAAACGCCCTCGGACAAGGCCGCGTCTGGACCGGAACACAAGCCAAAGCGAACGGCCTGATCGATGAATTTGGCGGCCTTGAAAAGGCCATCA
>JBEBGA010000060.1:0-11739 GCA_040081695.1 Pyrinomonadaceae bacterium | reverse complement strand
AGCTGACAAAGGTCGAGGGCGAGGTGATCGAACAGATCATTCGCCCGACGGGCTTGCTTGATCCGGTCGTCGAGGTTCGTCCGGTGAAAGGCCAAATCGACGATCTGCTCGAAGAGTGCCGCAAACGTGCCGAGCGTAATGAGCGTGTGTTGGTCACAACGCTGACCAAACGTATGTCCGAGAATCTCAGCGAATATTTCGCAGAGGTCGGCGTTAAAGTTCGCTACCTGCACAGTGACATCCACACGCTCGAACGCATCAAGATCCTCCGCGATCTGCGGCGTGGTGAATATGATGTGCTTGTCGGTATCAACCTTTTACGCGAAGGGCTCGATCTGCCTGAGGTTTCGCTGGTTGCGATACTTGATGCCGATAAAGAGGGCTTTTTGCGTTCGCAAAGTTCGCTGATACAGACGATGGGACGGGCCGCTCGTAACTCGGACGGTAAAGCGATCCTTTACGCCGACAAGATCACAAAGTCGATGGAATACGCCATCTCTGAGACCGAACGCCGCCGCAAGATCCAAGAGGAATACAACACCGAACACGGCATCACGCCGACCACGATCATCAAATCGATCGACGCAACGCTCGTCACGGCATACGAAGCGGATTACTTTAAGGTGCCGCTGGATATCGAGTCGTTCGAAGAGTATTCGCCAAAACAGCTCAAAGAAACCATTGCCCAACTCGAAGCCGATATGCGTCACGCCGCTAAAGAGATGAAATTTGAACAAGCCGCCGAGATCCGCGACAAGATGAAATATCTGCGTGAGCGGGAGCTGCAATATATCTAAGAAAATTTGAACGCGGATAAAGCGGATTGGGCGGATGAAGACGGATAAGATAAAATTTATTGTTAAGATTTTAATTACGAGCATGAAAGACCGAGCGTTCTAAATTATCCGCGTCGATCCGCCTGATCCGCGAAATCCGCGTTCAAATAAATTGCAGAAAGACAATGCAGGTAAAAACCCAACTCGAAGACCTACAAAACTATCTAACCGACTCGAGCAATATGGCGGGCGGCAATGCCGAGCGCCTGTTCATCCCGGAAAGCTCGGATGAGATCGCTGCGATCCTGCAAGATGCAAATGAACAGGGCATTGCCGTTACAGTTTCCGGTGCGCGGACAGGAACAGTCGGCGGGGCAATTCCGTTTGGCGGATATGCCATCTCGCTCGAAAGGCTCAATAAGATAAAGATTATCGATAAAGATGCGAGAGTTGTGGTCGTCGAACCGGGCGTGATACTTGGTGATCTGCAAAAAGCTGTTGATGCAGAGGGACTGTTTTATCCGCCTGACCCGACCGAGTGGAGTTGTCAGATAGGCGGTACGGTCGCGACGAATGCTTCGGGGGCGAGAAGTTTCAAATACGGGGCGACGCGTGAATATGTGCAGCGGCTTACGGTTGTCCTTTCGTCGGGCGAGAGCGTTGATATACGCCGAGGCGAATATGTTTCTTCCGACGATGGCGTGATCATGATCGGTGAAGCCTCAGTCAAGGTGCCTACCTATGAACGGCCTAATGTAAGCAAAAACGCGAGCGGATTTTTTAACGCATCGCCGCTTGATGCGATAGATCTATTCATCGGTAGCGAAGGCACGCTTGGGGTTATTACAGAGATCGAATTGTCGCTGCTTGCAAAGCCTGAAGGATTTTTTAGCGGGATCGTGTTTTTTGAACAGGAAGTTGATCTGCTTGCGTTCGTTGATGACGCCCGCGACAAGATGGACGCAACGCTTGTAGAGTATTTTGACCGTAACGCTCTAATATTTATCGCCGAGAAATTTCCCGAAACGCCGGATGTCGCCGGGGCCATATTTTTTGAGCAGGAAACTACCGCCGGTAACGAGGACGCGTTATTTGAAAGCTGGAACACGCTGCTCGAACACCACAAGGCGGATGTAGAGCGTTCGTGGTTTACGACTAATGAGCAGGACCGCGAAAAGATGCGGACGTTTCGCCACGCTTTGCCGCTGGCGGCAAACGAGCGGTATTCGCGCAGCGGGTTTCGCAAGGTTTCGACCGATATGGCTGTTCCTATTGACGCGTTTCGCTCGCTGCTCAAATTTTACGAGGACCAATGCGGGCCTAGCGGCATCGACTACGTCATTTTCGGGCACATCGGCGATTGTCATCTGCACCTCAATTTATTTCCGAAAACCGACGAGGAAAATGAGAGATCTCGCCATATTTATGGCCGCTGCGTCGCTCAGGCGATCATGCTCGGCGGATGTATTTCGGCAGAGCATGGCATAGGAAAGCTCAAGCGAAAATATCTGTCGGCGATGATGGGCGAGCGTTATTTGAACGAAATGGCTGAGATAAAGCGTGCGTTTGACCCTAAAGGCATCTTGGGACGCGGTAATATTTTTGACGAGAGTTATTTATGATAAAAGCAATTTTGTTTGATTTTAACGGGGTCATTATCGATGACGAACCGATCCAGATGCGGGCGTACCAGGAGCTACTGACGGCTGAGGGCGTCGAACTGACCGATGAGGATTATGCCGCTTCGCACGGGATGGATGATAGGACTTTTGTACTTGCCGCATACGAGCGGCGTGGCAAGACCGTCGCCGATAGCAAGGTCAATGAGATCATCGATGCAAAGTTTGGCAAGTGGCGTGAGATCGTTGGCGACAAGCTACCGCTATTTGAAGGGATCGAAAATTTTGTCGAAAAGATGTCGCACGAATTTGCACTCGGCGTTGTCAGCATGGAACGCGGCACGCAGATAGAACATGTATTGGAACGCGCAGGGATGGCGAAGCATTTTTCGGTCATTGTCAGTGCGACGGACGTCGATGCGTGCAAGCCCGATCCGCAATGTTATCGAGCAGGGTTTAACAAACTGGATCTGCACCGGATCAAGCAGGGGCACTTGCCGATGACACATGGCGAATGTTTGGTGATCGAAGACACAGTGCCGGGCATCCAAGCCGCGAGAGCCGCCGATCTGCCAGCGCTTGGTGTGACAAATACCGTGTCGACGGACGAACTGCGAGCCGCCGGTGCGGCAGCGATAGCAAAAGACCTGCGAGATTGGATGCCGGAATCGATACGGCGTGTTTTTGTTTAAGTTATATGGCTGAACATTTTATTTCTCAAGAACAGGCTGAAGGCGATCTGCTTTCCGCTGCAGCGTTTCTCGCCGAGAACATTCAAAGCTCAGACGGCCGCGCTGAGGCGATGAAGGCGATCATCCCGCTTTATCTCGACAAAGGTAATTTCGATCTCGCCGCCGAACTTGCGAACGAGATCGCCGAGCCATTTTCACGTGACCAGTTGCTGATCGCGGTTGCCACGAAGTGTGCCGAGACCGATGACGACGAGTACGCGTTGCAGCTTACCGAGGCAATCGAGGACCAGGCGGTGCAGGCGCAAGCGTTTGAGCAGATAGCATCTGTCAAAGCGGGTAAGGGCCAATTGGACAAGGCTCGCGAGATCGCAGGTTTGATGGTGCATCCCGATTTTGTCATCGGCAGCATTGCCGTGAGTCAGGCCGCGACGGACGATGCCGCTTCGCTCGCGACGCTGGAAACTATAAGTTTCCCGACCGCCCGAGTCGGGGCTTTGCAACAAATCGCTACCGTGAAGATCGAAAGCGACAACACTGCAAAAGCAGCCGATATGCTCGATCTTGCGGTCGCCTCGGCAAATGAGATCGATCAGGATGAGGAAAAGATCCGCGTCCTGTGCGATATCGGCAATCTGTTTATCGAAGCAAAGCGAAGCGACAAGGCAATAGAGACGTTTGACGCGGCAAGAGGCTTTACCGAGGCTCTTGACAATACTCACCGCGATTTTTTTCTCATCAATTGTGCCCTCGGATTTCTCTACGCTGGCAGCACAGAGCTTGCAGATAGGACGCTGGATCTTGTGACGGACAAAACGCAAATGGCGTCGGCTCTGCTTGGGTTTGCACGCGATTATTGGAAAAAGGATCAAAAAGAGGACGCACTTGAGGCTCTTGAGGAGGCGCATGAGATCATCGCGTCGCAGCGTGAGTTTGAGACTCGTGACAGCCGCGCTCGAAACACGATGATCTCGTCGATCGCGGTTCAGTTTGCAGGGTTCGGCAAAGCCGAACGCGGCATCGAGATAGCCCGCGATAATCAAGACCCTGACGAGCAGATGTCGGCTCTGACACAGATCGCCCAGATACTGACGATCCAAAATGACGATACTCTCGCGGCCAGCACGCTTGAGCTGATACCAGAGGAGGCAAATCGGGTATTTGCACTGATCTCGGTCGTCGACGCGAAAGAGAAAAGGGGTGATAAAGACGCCGCCGTTACCGATCTCGAAGCTGCCGCGGCCTTAGCACAAACCGTCCCGCAACTTTCGTCACGCTCGAGCGCGTTGAATGAAATTGCCACTCGATTTTCGGCTCATGGTAATTCGGAACGTGTAAGGGAACTTGCGATTGAGAGCCTAGATGTCATCGGCGGTATCCGGGACGAGAGTAGCCTAGCCGTAGCATTGGCGGGGCTTTCGGAGGTTTATGACGAGGTGGGGTTTGAAATTGGCGATGCCGAGCGTGACCGCGTGAGGACGCTGCTGTTTCGGGTTCAATAGATATCGTTTGCGACTAGATCCTCAAAACCGTCGCGTTTCCGGATCTGTTTCACCTCACCGCTAGAACAGATCAGAACGACCGCCGGTAGAAAGCGTCCGTTATATTGCGACGCTTGGGCAAGCGAATATGCTCCGCAATTGAGCAACGCGAGCACCTCACCCGGCTCGACATTTTCAGGCAAAAGCCTATGATCAGGCAACCTGTTCAAACCTTCAATATCAAAATATACATCACCACCATCGCAGAGCGGCCCGGCAACCTTGTAAAGAAAATTGTGTTCCTCCGTCGGTCGGTCTGCTGATATCAGATCGTAGTACCACTTGTAGGTCTCCATCGAGAGCAGGATGTTGAATCCGGCATCGGTGAGTAACCAGTTATCAGTTGTCGGTTGTCGGTCGTCATTTAAGGCTGGAGCGACCGGACGTTTTTTGCGGTTGCGAACGGTGGTCAAACAAATACCGGCATCGGCAATAATGCTGCGGCCGGGTTCGAGGAGCAATGTGATGTCTACGAGCAAGTGACGGGCGTTTGCGGTATCTGCGGCCTTGGTGACGATGTTCCATGCTTGATGAACTGCCGTTGCCGGTTCGAAGTCGGCTGAGAACATTTCGCTTTGCTCGGTGGGGAATTTGGGACTGTCTTCGCGTAAATAATTGACGGGAAATCCGCCGCCGAGGTTAATGTGCTTTAGCCGGATACCGGTTTCGTTGAAGATCCTGAGCATGCTGTCGAACAGCATTGCGAGAGCCTCGGAATAGACGATCGGGTCGGGATTTTGCGAGCCAACGTGCAGATGGATGCCGCAAAGATCGAGGTGCCGCGAATCTTTATAGGTATGAAATGCCGTAAATGCCTCGTCCGGCATCATGCCAAATTTTGAAGTAAGCAGGGCAGTTTGCAGGCCCGAGTGAGTGCCGCTTTCGATCTCGGGCACGAGCCTTAAGGATACGTTTGCACGTTTACCGAGCCGTTTGGCGGTTTCTTCGATCAGGGACAGCTCATATAGTGAATCGATTTGGATCGCGTATATGCCTGCATTTATTGCGTTTTCTATCTCCCAGACCTCTTTGCTCGTGCCGTTAAAGATTATCTGTTCTCCTGTAAAGCCAGCCTTGAGAGCTTTCCACAATTCGCCACCGGAATTTACCTCGATATCGATGCCAGCGTCCTTGACCGCTTGCAAAATACCCATCGTGGACATCGCTTTGGCGGCGTAGCAGATCTTCAGCGGGCAGGAGAGCGTGTCGCCCGCTCGTTGCAGACGGGCGATGTTGTGACGGATACGCGATTCGCTAAACACGAAAAGCGGGGTGCCGTGTTCGTGGGCAAGTTCGGTCGCTGACACGCCGTCGATATGCAGCTGGCCATCGCGAACATCGAGAAAATTTTCAATCTCCCAAGCTTGAGTCATAGTCGGTCGGAAAATGTCCACAGATTAACACAGATGAACACTGATAAGTCTTAGTATCTTATCCGTGCTTATCGGTGTCCATCTGTGGACAAATTATTTCTTGTTTAGTTGAATTCCTGTTCCGCGTGGATGCAGCCCCGGCAGAGAGATCGGCAGACGTCCGGTGATGTCTTGTCCGCCGATGATCGCGGCTGCCGCCGCACGCTGTAGGCTAGACATGTCTCCGTAGGCAACGAGGTATGTTTTCATTTCGGGAAACGCACCCAGAATGTATGGGTTACCAAAGCTGACCCCGATGAGGTCGCGTTTTGCGGCGATCAGATCGCGTAGTATAGCGGTACCATTCTCGGGCAAACCGACGCTGTTTTTAGCGCCCGTGCGGACGCGGCCATATAGACCAACAATAATGATATCAGCAGTTTCGACGGCTTTTTTTGCGGCGGCGATCTGTTCGGCGGTCGAATTTTCCTGCAAGTACGCCGACTCGAATTTAATGCCGTTCGTTCGCAGTGTATTGACGAGGCTAAACATCGTCGCGGTTCCGTCAAATCCGTTTGAAATGCCGAGGACTGCTATCTTTTTCGTACGGTCGAGCGGCAGCAGGTTGCTGTCATTTTTGACAAGCGTTATAGATCTCGCGGCGATCTCGTTGGCGAGGGCCTCGACATCTCTGGTTGAGACGATTCGGTCGATCTGGTCGAGCGGGGTGATCTTTTGTTTGCCGAGGCCGAGCTGGTATTTCCACGCGAGGATCTTGCGGACGGATTCGTTAAGCCGTGTCTCAGTGATGCGGCCGGACTTTACGGCTTCGATCAGACCCGCGATCATCGCCTCGGTATCAGCCGGTTTTTCGAGGATGTCGGCACCGGCGAGAAATGCTCGCACGCCCGCTTCTTTTTGGTCAAAATACAGCGTCAGGCCGCTCATGCCCATGGCGTCGGTGACGATGAGGCCCTGAAAATTCATCTCTTTGCGCAGGATCTGAGTCTGGACTATCGGCGAAAGAGTTGCGGGCAAAGTTGCTTTGAGATCGACGATCTCGGCACCATCTTCGGCCTCGACACGCAAGGGCTGTTTTAGCGGCTTGATCTCGGTCGGGTCGATCTGCGGCAGGCCGATGTGGGCGATCATTATCGAACCGACACCGGCGGCGATCGCACGGCGGAACGGGACAAGCTCGGTCTTTTCGAGGCTCTCACGCGAATGGTCGATGATCGGCAGGCCGCGATGCGAATCGACATTGGTATCGCCGTGGCCGGGAAAATGTTTGGCGGTCGCAAGTACGCCCTGGCCTTGTAGCCCCTCCATAAAAGCCACGCCAAAACGGCCGACGGTCTCGGGGTCTTCGCCATAAGAACGGACGTTTATTACCGGATTGTCGGCGTTGTTGTTGACATCGAGAACCGGGGCAAAAACGTGCTGGATGCCCATCGCTTTGGCTTCGCGGCCGGTGATCGAGCCGATCTTGCGAGCGTATTCGGGGTCACCGGTCGCTGCGACGGCCATGTTCCAGGGGAAATTTGTCGCGTCACCAAACCGCATTCCGATACCGGTTTCGGCGTCGATCGAGATCAGTAGCGGCACCTTGGCGTTTTCCTGCATCCGGTTGACGAGGTGGACGGTCTCGTACATTGGGGCACCAAAAATAATGATGCCGCCGACCTTGTTATTTACGACATCGCGTTTGATCGACTGAAAATATTCGCTGTCCTGATTGGCAAATTTCGCGTTGATGCCGATGTGGATGAGCTGGCCGACCTTTTCCTCGATGGTCATTTTTTTGAGGAGTTTGTCGGCGTAAGCCCAAGCGTTCTTGCTTGGAGCCAAGGGGGAACCGCTGAGACGCAGAGACGCAGAGAAAACCAAATTGGCCTGCAAAACGAGAATGCAGATAGAGCTAAGCAGAAATTTCATCATTCTTTACAGGGATAACAAGCGTCGCGACCCACGCGACGGCCAGCGTGACGAGGCTGCCGATCAAGGCGTACCACGTCCAAGCGATCTTAGTGCCGAGCAAAATAAAGATCATCAGCGAGATGCTCACTGTCATGCCGATAAGTGCGTGGATCTCTTTCGCTCGTTTTAAAAGAGTACCGACGAGAAACACGCCGAGCACAGGGCCGTTGATCAAAGACGCGACTGATAGTGCAAGACCGAGAGCGGATGAATTTGCGTCCTTAACGGCGATAGCGACGGCGATTTGGACAAAACCGACGATAAGCGTCAACCAGCCTGAGACTTTTAGGAAATGTTTGTCGGCTTTGTTTTTAGCAAATGGCTTATATATATCATTGACCGCCGTCGCCGCGATCGAGTTTAGCGAAGACGACAGAGCGGCAGCAAATATCGCTGCGATGACCAGCCCTGACAATCCAGTCGGCATGTGTTGCGTAATAAAATCCGGGAAAACTTTGTCGCCGCCGGAGAACGGTACGGTTGCGGGGACGCCTGAATTCGCAACGCCTGCCTGGGCATATTCGACCAGATTGTATGGTGCGTAAAACGCAAAGAGCAGAACGCCGATGAACAAAAAGCCGATAAATTGTCCCAGCACGACCGCACCTGACGAGAGCAAAGCGGTCGCGGCGGATGACGGTTTATTTGTGCAGAGATAACGCTGGACCAGATATTGGTCCGTGCCGTGCGTGGACATTGTCAGGAAACAGCCCCCGAGCAGGCCCGACCAGAACGTAAAGGTTTTGGTCATGTCCCAGCCAAAATCAAAGAGGCTAAATTTGCCGTATTGTTCCCCCAAAGACAGGACAGTCGAGAAACCGCCGTCGATGTTATTTACAAGCACGACCGCCGCCGCAACGGCTCCGCCGATGTAGATGACGAGCTGGACGACCTCGACCCAGATGATCGCCTCGATCCCGCCGTAAAACGTAAAGACGATCATCACTAGGCCGAGCAGGATGATCGAACCGACGACGATGGTGTTTGAATCGGCCGTCGGGACAAACGCCGTATAAACCGCCGCCAGCACAAGAGCCGTCAGCAGCAAGCGGATGCCGTCGGCGATGTTTCGCATTATGACAAACAGGCTCGACGCGATCATCTTTACTTTAACGCCAAACCGGTCGCCGAGCAGCTGATAGACCGTCTGCAGCTCGCCCTTAAAATACATCGGGATAAAAAAGAGCGAGATGACGACGCGGCCGAGCATGTAGCCGAACACGAGTTGGAGGAATTGAAAATTGCCGTTCTTGGCAAAAGCGATCCCAGGCACCGAGACAAATGTGATCGTGCTCGTTTCAGTCGCGACTATCGACATCGCGATCGCCCACCAAGGCACCGTTCGCGAGCCGACAAAATAGTCCTCGGTCGTCTCTTGTTTGCCCGAAAACAGTATGCCGAACAGCGTAATGCCGACCAGATAGCCGACGATGATGATTAGGTCGAGTGTTTGCATCCGTTGCGACATAATAACCGAAAACCGCCCGAACTCATTAACGCAAAATTAATTTACTCTCACCGCTGAGTTGACATATAATCTGCTTTATCGCAATTTATGTAATCAATAAGAATATCTGATCGCTCGATCCGGCGATTACCGCTATGGAAATACGACAGTTAAAAGCCTTTTTGGCGATTGCTGAGGCTAAGACCTTTACGGCCGGGGCAAAGATGGTGAATGTGACTCAGGCGGCGATCTCGATGCAGATACGCCAGCTAGAGGACGAGGTTGGTATTCCGTTATTTACGCGAACTCCCCGCCGCGTGATATTGACCGAGGCAGGCGAACATCTGCTCGAACGCGCCCGCCGGATGCTGCGCGAACATGACGCGGCTGTCGCGGAGATAGCCGAGCTTGGCGGAGTCGAGCACGGGCGTCTGCGGATCGGTTCGGCGTCGGCGGAATTTGCCTCGGTTCAGCTCCCGCATATCCTGCACGCTTTAAAAGAGACATTTCCCAACTCCGAACTGAGCGTCAGCGCCGGGACGAGCCAGACGCTGGTCGATAAGATAATGCACGGCGAGACGGATATTGCGTTTGTTTCGCTGCCCGTAGAAAACTCGAGCATCACGACCGATCTGCTGTTTAGCGACGAGATCGTTGCTATTGCTCATCCAAAGCATCCGCTGGCAAAAAAACGCAGTATCAGTGCATCTGAGCTATCGGAAGAAAAGCTGATACTTGGCGAACGCGGCGGCAATACGCGGCGGATGATCGATGACTTTTTTAACGCGGCTAACGTCAGGCCAAATATCGTGATGGAACTCTCGCGGCAAGAGGCGATCAACCAGATGGTCGAAAACGACCTCGGCGTCGGCACCGCCGGGGCAAAGACCATCAACGACGAGATCCGCGAAGGCCGGCTGATCGCGTGGGAGATCGAGGGCTCAGACATCAAATGGGAACAGGGCCTCGCACGCCTGCGCGGCGGCTATGTCTCGCCGATCGCAAAAGAATTTATGCGGCTGTGCAAAGAGAGCTTTGTCGAACGCAAGAAAGAACTAAAAGCCCGGAAGTAGTTGGCCACCGATCGCACGGATCAAGACGGATAAAGCAAAAATAGAAAATTGATGGAGTTTGTCGTGAAAAAGAATTATCAAACGGCTCGGGTGCTTCTTGCGCTTATCGGGTTTTATCTGTGCCTATCGGTGGCAAATATTCCTGCTCAGGGTTTGCCGGTTGCGGCTCCGCAGACGGTTGGGATGAATGCGGCTAAGCTTGCTCAGATCGACGCACTCGTCACCAGCGACATCGCCGCCAAGAAACTGCCCGGTGCGGTCGTGCTCGTTGGACACAAAGGCAAGATCGTTTTTCGCAAGGCTTATGGCAACCGATCGCTGGTGCCGACGGTCGAAAAGATGACGGTCGATACCATATTTGATGTCGCTTCGCTGACCAAGCCGATCGCGACCGCGACGTCGATCATGATCCTCGTCGAGCAGGGCAAGCTACGACTCAATGACAACATCGGCAAATTCATCCCCGACATCGACGACGAGAACGCAAAACGCGTCACGATCCAACAACTCCTGACGCACACCTCCGGCTACGCTCCGGATTTTGACCTCCGCGAAAAATGGACCGGCCGCGACGGCATGCTCGCCGCATTGAAGAAGGAGAAGTTAAAGACTCCGCCGGGGACGAAATTTGTTTATTCGGATATTGGGTTTATTGTGCTGGGGGAGATTGCGGTACGAAGCGGAGCATATCCGCCGGGCTTCTCGACGCCGAATATCACTTACGTGGAACCGGACATTGGGCGGTACTCGTACGAAGTTATTTTCTCCCCTCTGCATCTTAAAGATACTTCTTTCTTACAGCGAAGGAAGCAGGAGGGATTTTCTGGACGAATTGCTCCTACCGAGAACATCCGTGGACAAAACAGTTACCTTGGGGCGAAATTCGATGGCGACGAGAGAATCGGAAATGAGATTCTTAGGGGCAGAGTTCATGACCCAACTTCTTTCCGAATGGACGGTGTCGCGGGTCACGCCGGGCTCTTTTCTACCGCAGACGACCTCGCTCTCTATTGCCAGATGATGCTGAACGGCGGGACGCTTGATGGGAAGCGGGTGATGTCGGCTCAGACTGTTGCGAAGATGACGGCTCCAATCGTGGTGTCGGAAGACGGAGCGACACGCGGGCTTGGGTGGGATATTAATACTTCGTTCTCGTCGAATCGCGGTGAGCTTTTTCCGCTTGGGTCGTTTGGGCATACGGGTTTTACGGGGACGAGCGTTTGGATCGACCGGGTTTCGCAGACGTTTGTCGTCTTCCTCTCGAA
>JBEBGA010000059.1:0-11836 GCA_040081695.1 Pyrinomonadaceae bacterium | reverse complement strand
AGTTGCGGTTGCCTACGCCATCGGCCAGGTCGAAGCCGACGAGATCGACCGCATCAACATCCTCGAAGCGACAAAAGAAGCGATGCTCAACGCCATCGCATCTTTGGCAGTCCCAGCCGATTTTATTCTGGTGGATGCGCTACATCTAAAGCAGTTAAGCCTACCTCAACGTGCGATCATAAAAGGTGACACCGTCTCAGCGTCGATCGCGGCTGCGTCGATAATCGCAAAAACCTATCGCGACGCCCTAATGACCGGATACGCCGCGGAATATCCTGAGTACGGTTTTGAGGGCCATAAGGGGTATGGAGCCGTCTCACATTTCGAAGCGCTGAAAAAGCACGGCCCGTGCATTTTGCATAGGAAAAGTTTTAGAGGTGTAATACAATAGCGCTCATTCGGCATCGTGTTTGCGGTTAACCCTCTCAGCATTAAGGAGACATTATGAACAACAGATCCCTCTTTCGTATTCTCGCTATTTCGCTTTTTCTTATCTCTGCGTCGATCATTTCACAAGCCCAGGCGACCCGTACATGGGTTTCCGGAGTTGGCGACGATGCTAATCCATGCAGCCGAACCGCCCCATGCAAAACATTTGCAGGTACGATATCAAAAACCGCGGCTGGCGGTGAAATAAATTGTTTGGACCCGGGCGGTTATGGAGCCGTGACGATAACAAAGTCTCTGACGATCGATTGCAGCGAAACCAGCGCATCGATACTTGTTTCAGGAACTAACGCTATCATCATTAACAGTACGACCGCCAAAGTTAATCTTCGCGGCATTACCTTTAACGGCCTCACGACGGGGTTGAATGCCATCCGAATTCTTGAAGCTGCAAAAGTCAATATCGAAGACGTTGTGATCGACGGTTTTCAAAACGGTATTTCGATTGAAAATACCGTGACGGTCGGAACTCAGGTGGTCGTATCGCGATCAACCATCCGAAACAATAGCGCAGCCGCAGTAAACGCTACCTCGACCGGGATCGCGCAGGTTATGGTCAGCGACAGTCTCATTACCGGAAATTTAGCCGGTATCTATGTGACGGGAGACTCAGTCGTCAGGATCTCAGGAAATGTGATCACAAATAATGGGACTGGTCTATTGCGTTCCAGAAATGCCCAAATTATTTCGTTTTTGAATAACACGATTGACGGCAACACAACAAATGGGACGCCTTCATCAACGATTGCTTTGCAGTAGCACATTTATCGCTTGTGATGGATCGTATCGTTTAGAATCGGAACCACTCGGTCGGCTCTTTATGGCGTGAGATCGAGATCTTTGTTTCAGCTTTGAATAAAGGAGGCCGCATTTGCAATGCGGTCTCCGCCATCAGACGGGCGAGATGCGGTTCGTTTGCACGCTGCGAAAGGTGCGCAAGTACGATATGCCGTGCGGTGCCGTCAAAATCCTCCGCCAGCCAGTCTGAGAGATCCTCGTTTGAAAGATGTCCGGTGCGGGACATTATTCTCTGCTTTAATTCCCACGTGTAAACCGAACACGCCCGCAGCATATCACGGCTGTGGTTTGACTCAACGACGATAGCGTCACAGCCCTTGAGCTTTTCCTTTATCAGGTCCGTAATGTGGCCAAAATCCATTAGCGTCGCCACCTTAACGCCGTCTTTTTTTGCGACAAAACCAAAATTATCCACCGCATCATGCGGCACGCTAAATGGCTCAAAATCGATGTCGCCGATGCGAAATTCGCGGGTTGATTCGATCTCCTGGGTCTTGTCTTTGAGTGCTTTGCGCCGTTTTGAAGATTCGCTGTCGCCGTTTTGTCCACCGGCGTTGGTATCGAAGTACGCGGCCTCGGTGGGGCGTGAGATATAAACGGGACAATCGACGCTGCTTAGCAAAACTCTCAATCCGCCAATGTGGTCGCCATGTTCATGGGTAATCAACACACCGTCGAGTTGATCTTGGGCCACGCCCATCTCGCCCAACCGCCGCAATAGTTCGCGGGCGCTCATTCCTGCGTCAACGAGCACGTTGGTCGTGTCGCTCGAAATAAGAACCGCGTTTCCGGTCGAACCGCTGCCGAGGACTGTAAATTTCATCTCTTTCCTTGGAATTTTGGCCGCAGAGCCCTAGCGATCACTCGTGACGAGAGCCACGACGGCGAGAATGTACCGAGCAACGCACCGACATAATTGGCAAAACCCGATACCTTTTTTGTCCTGCCGCTTTTTACCGCTTTCAGTCCCGTCTCCACAACCTCTTCGGCAGTTTGCAGACCCTTGACTTGTAATGGGTCGCGAATGTCGGCGGCGGCGAAAAAATTGGTACTTGTCGCTCCCGGACAGAGTGCCGTTATCGTAATGCCAAACGGTCGATTTTCCTCGGCAACGGCTTCGGAAAATGATGAAACGAAAGCCTTTGTCGCCGCATACGTCGCCATAAACGGGATCGGCTGAAACCCAGCACCCGACGAAATATTGATTATCGTCCCGCGTTTTCGCGAGCGCATTCCCGGTAAATAGGTGTGAGTGAGAGCGACGAGCGACGAGATATTCAGCTCGATCATGTTCAGCTCTTTGTCGATGTCGAGATCGGCAAAATCGCCCATCGAACCGAACCCCGCGTTGTTTATCAGCCAATCGACCTCAAATCCGTGCCGCTGCGTTTCCTCAAACAGTTTAACGACTGCCTCGTCGTCCGTTAGATCGAGCACGACGTAGTGGGCCATGATCTGATGCTTGAGCATCAGTTCGTCACACATCTCGTGCAGCTTCTTCTCGTTGCGGGCGACCAGCACGAGGTCGTGCTTTTCCGCCGCGAGTCGGCGTGCAAATGCCTCGCCTATACCGCTTGATGCACCCGTGATGAGGGTTACTTTCATACCTCTTCGTCAGCTTGGATAAATGAATAATAGACCGCAAACACGCTCGATATGATTATAGTAGATGTGCCGACGAAACGGATAATTCCGGCAACCGTCTTGGTCGAGCCCAACAATCCGAAATGCGAAAGCATGTAATTCCAATCATGAAAACTGCCCTCGGCACCGGTCGAACCGCTTGTCAGCACGAGCTGCATCACAACAGCATCGGCAGCATATACCCAAACGTTAAGTATGCTTTGACCGACCCACAAGGACACGATCGCAGCCGAGTAAAAGCTTCGCTGCCACAGAAAATAGCCGACGAAAACCGCGGGAAATATCACCTGAAAGAGCGAACCACCGGCGATGCCCATAAACTCGCCAAGGATGCGAAACAGCAGATGCCCAAATTCGTGTATCGGCAGATCGACATTGTCTAGAAAGCTGCCCTGCATCGGATCCCAAGCGATCCAGAGAAAATAGATGCTGAGCAGTATCGCAAAGATAAGCTTTGGCAGATTAGGCGTCATGATGCGGATAGAAATTCGTCGCGACTGATCGCGTAATATACACAATCCATCCCATAATGTTTCTCGGTCTTTTCATATTTCATCCCGCATTTTTCCATAATGCGCCACGAACCTGTGTTGGCCGGATCGGCGACGGCAACGATTCGCGTCAGACCGGCCGTTTCAAAACCATATTTGAGCCACGCCATCGCGCATTCATAGCCAAAACCCTGACGCCAGTATTTTTCTGCGAGGTTGTAACCGACCTCGATCTCGCCGGTGTCCTCAAGCGGCTGCAAACCGCTGGTGCCGATCATCTCGCCCGTCGACTTTAGGGTCATCGTGCAAAATCCGAAACCGTATTTCTCGTGGCATTCCAGATAAAACGGCAGACGCTTTGTTAATGCCTCGGCGTTCTGCATCTCAGGGCCGCCCAGATATCGATTGACAGCGTCGGGTGTTCGCATCTCGATCAGCCACGGCAAGTCATCCGGCGTAATTTTGTTGATGATCAGTCTTTCAGTTTCCAACATTGAAACAAATTTCTCCTCACTCTCGTGTAATTATCAACAAATCACTCTCAAAGGACAAAATTATGGCAAATTTATTTGAAACCCGCAGAGATTTTTTGAAAAACGCAGGATTGACCGTTTTATCGCTGCCCATCCTGATCGGTTGTAAGAGCAACACCTTGGCCCAGACCGAATCCGAAATTCTAAGGCGCCTAAAACAAAAAGCCTTGCCAACGGGCGGCGAGTGGAGCGGTGCGATCGACGCTCCGGCGAACGTGTCTTGGAAAACCGCGCTTGCCGCGGCAGATGACCCCGGCGAGCGGATGGTGATATCCGGGACCGTGTTTCTGGCTGACGGCAAAACACCCGCACCTAACACACTTATCTATTTCTACCACACAGACGTTAACGGCATTTATGGCCGTGCAGGGCAGCATAGGCACGGTAAATATCGAGGATGGATGTTGACTGACGAACGCGGGCGATATGAGTTTAGCTCGATCCGTCCGGCATCGTATCCGAATTCGACGCAGTCGCAGCACGTCCACATGACCGTGACTACCCTCGATCAAAAAGAGGACTGGATCGATTCGATCCTTTTCGAAGGTGACAGGTTCTTAACCAGTCGCGAACGTGAAACAGCGGGAGCAAAAGGTGGATTTTTTCCGATCGTAAAACTGACAAAGGGTGCAAACGGTGTGATGGCTGCGACTCGGGATATCAAACTTGGCTAAGGTGACAATCGCCGGATCAGCCAGTTTTCCGCGCTCCGTTCGTAAACTATCCGGTCGTGCAGCCGGTTTTGACGTCCCTGCCAAAACTCAAATTTATCCGGCGTCAGACGAAACCCGCCCCAAAACGGCGGCAGCGGCACTTCATCGCCAAATTTTTCTCGAAATTCTTCGAACCTCTTTTCAAGCACATCGCGTGACTCGATCTCGCGGCTTTGAGCAGAAGTCCACGCACCGATACGGCTATCTACAGGGCGGGAATTAAAGTATTTTTCGGATTCCTCGCGTGAGGTCTTTTCGACACGTCCGTAAATTGCTACCTGACGGTCAAGCTGCGGCCAAAAGAAATGAAAAACGGTGAAAGGATTTTGGATCAGATCAGCTCCCTTTTTGCTTTCGTAGTTGGTGTAAAACGAAAAGCCTTCAGCTTCAAAAGACTTGAGCAAAACAACGCGGGCTGACGGCCGACCATCTTCACCGACAGTCGAGACGGTCATTGCGTTCGGGTCGATGATATCCGCGTTCAAAGCATCATCCATCCATTTTGAGAACTGATCAAAGGGGCTTGCGGCACACGACACCTCGTCCAGCCCGGCGGACGAAAAATCTCTTCGTAAATCAGCCAACTCTTTCATGCCCTTTTAGATCTTATGCACCAGCAACCCGTCTTTCAGTTTTGGCTCAAACCACGTCGATTTTGGCGGCATGATCTCGCCCATATCCGACACGGCAAACAGGTCGTCCATCGTCGTCGGATACATCGAAAATGCCACTTTTACCGTACCAGCGTCAACCAACCGCACAAGCTCATCCGTACCGCGTGCTCCGCCCACAAAACCGATCCGTTGATCCGTCCGTGCGTCGCGAATACCAAGTATGGGTTCGAGAAGATGATGTTGGAGAATACTGACATCCAGCCGCTCGATCGGGTCGCTGTCGGTCTCTTCGCAATGCGTATAACTCAGCGTCCACCACACGCCGTCCATATACATACAGACATCGCCGTGACGTTGCGGCACTTCTTCGCCGGTTTCCGCGATCGTAAAATGCTCCTGTATTTTGTCAATAAATTCGTCGCTGGTTAGGCCGTTGAGGTCCTCGACGACCCGATTGTACGGCAAAATACGCAGATCTTCGGCAGGAAAAATACCGGCGACAACGTAGTTGTAATCTTCGCGGCCCGTGTGCGACGGATTCGACGCTCGCATCTCATCGCGGGCAAGCTTTGCACTCTCGGCCCGGTGGTGCCCATCAGCGATGTACAGAGCCGGGACCGCAGCAAATGCCGCTACCCACGGAGCAGTTTCCGTTATCCGCCAAACGCGTTGGCTGACGCCCTGCGGACATTCAAAACTGTAGATCGGCTCCGTCTTTATTACCTCGGCGATCAGATTGCGTGTCGCCTCAGTTCCGCGAAACGCCAGAAAGATCAGCCCCGTTTGAGCACCGACGGCCAACAGATGGCCGGTGCGGTCCTCGACCTTGTCAGGACGAACATTTTCGTGCTTTTTAATTACGCCGCTCTCGTATTCGTCGATCGAACAGCACCCGACAACACCAGTTTGCGAATGCTCCTCACTCGCGAGCTGATAGATGTAGAGAGCCTCGTCCGGGTCCGCCTGATAGATCCTTTCCTCGATAAACGATTCGAGATTTTGCCGGGCACGGCCAAAGATGTCCTCGACGGGCGGAACCTCGCCCTCAGGAAATTCGCCCTCGGCACGCGTTACGCGTAAGAAGCTAAGCGGATTTTTTTCTATGTATGTTCTTACTTCGGATTCGTAAACGACGTCGTAAGGCACGCATGATACCTGCTTTGCCTTGTCCGCGACGGGCCGCAAAGCTCTGAACGGCTTGATAATTGCCAAAACAATTTTACTCCTAGACTAACTACGGTGACGGCGTTGGGATGCCATTGATAAGGTCATCCATCTTTTTGTCGCTGTCCTCAATATCTTTTAACAACTGGTCGGCGTAGCCCTGCTTGTCGATCTTCCAAACGCCATCCTCACGAATAAAAGGCATCGTTTCCCACGCCCCAAACGAGTTTTTGAACTGCAGCGTTGCTTTGTCGCCGTCGATCTTTTCGTCTTTGTAATCGACCGCTTTCTGGCTCTCACCGATCAGGCTCTCGCGTTTGATGATCTCATCAACGGTCACGCCCTGCGCCTTTGCTTGCTGTTCGTGCATCTTAAGGGTCGCGTTTGAGAGCAGCACTTTCATTGCCTTGGTATCTTTTTGCTTGATAGCTTTGATGTAGGTCTTAAATGTCTCAACGGGTGTCGCGGACGACCGTTCGCCGCCGCACGCAAACATTCCAGCCGCCAAAAAGACGACGATAATTCTTGACCAAATAGCCATTTTGCCGATACCTTTTACCAAACGCATAAAAATAATAAGTATAGCGTAAATCAAAGGAGCAAAAAACGAATGGAACGCAAAATACTGGGCGCCGCCGAGATCGATGAGGCTCTGTCGGGTCTTGACGGCTGGCAAGCTGATGACGGCCATCTAAAACGGCGTTTCGAGTTCGCAAACTTTGCCGAGAGCCTTGCATTTGTTAACCAAGTGGGCGAACTGGCCGAGGCCGCCGATCATCATCCCGACATCACCTTTGGCTGGGGATACGCCGAGCTTTCAATAACCACACACGACCGCGGCGGCGTCACCGATGTTGATGTCGCCCTAGCAACCCAAATAAATAAAAATTATGTGCCGTAATATCAAAACACTATTCAATTTCGACCCGCCCGCAACAACAGATGAGGTAATGGCCTCGTCGATCCAGTTCGTGCGAAAGCTTTCGGGTTTTAACAAACCGTCAAAGGCCAACGAAGCCGCCTTTGACCTCGCCATCGAACGCGTCGCCGCGGCTGCACAAGAAATGCTCAACTCTCTCGTCACAAACGCCCCGCCGCGTGACCGGGCGACAGAAGCGGCCCGTGCAAAAGAGCGTGCAGCCGTGCGATTTGGAAATACAATATGAACAAGGAAACATTGCTTGATCACATCAGTCGCGGAAGAACAGACCTCGTGTTCGACCTTTTGGCGTTGCCTGACTGGCAACAGGTCTTGCACGATGGCCCGATCAAGCCACTGCAATGGTTTGTCTATTACAACGACACGACCGCTCTGAAATCCGTCCTGAATGCAGGCGGCGATCTGAGCAGCATCGATCTCAACGAAGAGCTTGGACACGCATCGTTTTTTGGTCATTGGAAAGTCGTCGATTTCCTCATAAAACAAGGTGCCGACGTTTGCCACGCTAGACCCGATACCGGCGAAACGCCGCTGCACAGCGCTCTTTGCAAAGCAGGGCGGCCATATTATCTCTACGTAGTTAAACTGCTGGTCGAAAACGGTGCGGATGCTAACGCCAAAACCACGCCCGGAGCCGAAACAGGTGCGTTCATGCGTGACGTCAGGACAAAGGGCGAGACGCCGCTTCATCGTGCTGCAGCATACGGAGACGAAGCTATCGTTTCATATCTGGTAGAAAACGGTGCAGACAAATCGGCACGCGATGCTAACGGCGATTCGCCTTTGACTTGGGCCAGCGAACATCTGCGACCGGGCTCGATCCTAAAACTCTTGTCATTTCCGCCACACAACATTAGCGATGCCGGAGCCGCTCAGATCACAAGTGACCACGGCTGCGGCTGGGGCAACGGGATGGAGCGAAAATTTCTTGGCGACTATCTTCCGGAAAACGGTTCTGAAAATAAATAACAAATTCATGCGAAAAGTAGTTCACACCCGTCATGTCCTTGCTGTCAAAGATCTAGCCGTCGAGGCCGCGTATTACAAGGACAGGCTTGGCTTTGACCTTGATTTCACGGTGCCGGGATGGGAATTTCTCTCGTTTGGCGAATTCAAGCTGATGCTGGGCGAATGCTCAGACGAAATGACCGCTGAGGCGACCGGGAACCATTCGTATTTCGCTCATGCTTTGATCGAAAATGTGGATGAGGTCTATGAAGAATTTGTTTCGCGAGGTGCGTCGATTTTATTGCGTATCGGCAATAAGCCGTGGGGCATACGAGAGTTTAGCGTCGTCACGCCCGACGGACACCGGATCACTTTTGGTCAGTTGATCGGCGATCAACCCTAAATAATCGTGAGCGTATTATTTTGGTGATACGTCTGACCGAAGATAAAAAATCAAATCAGTTGACGGCGGGTCGATATCAAGTTGGCGTATCATCCCGACGATCTGTCCGCGATGCAGGGTAGCATGATTAACTACATGCTGCATTTGATGTGCCAACAGCATAGAGCTGGAATCACCATTAAGAAGTTGAAAAAACAGCTCCGAGTTGAATTTGGCCTCGTCTAATTTAGAAAGGTAATGAGTTCGTCTTTCAATCACTTCTGTCCAACGAGTCTTCAGTATGGCGAGATCAGCACAGGCATTGACGGTCCATAGTGACCACGCCTCGTCCTTTGCCGGGGAACGCCCATTCCAACGCTCAAGCCAGATCCACTCTGCTCCTGCCATATGTAGCAACGTTTCGAAAATAGAGTTGTGGCTTATGTGAAAGTCGCGATGCAAATGTTCGTCAGACAATTGTTCGGCAGCGTCTATTGTCCTAGCGTTTGCCCACTCGGTGTAGTCGAACAAATGCCTGATATCAGCTACATCCATCTTATTCCATCTCGCTCTCGTCTATATCAAAATTTGCATAGACCTTTTGGACGTCGTCGTTGTCGTCGAGGGCGTCGTAGAGTTTCATCATTTTGCGGGCGTCGTCACCGGTAAGGGCGATGTAGTTTTGGGGGATCATTGAGATCTCCGCAGCCTGAGTCTCGACACCGGCTGCTGCTAAAGCGTCGGTCACGGCTTCAAAAGCATCGGGCGTGGTGAATATCTCGTAGACCTCGCCCTCGTCCTGCATATCGTCGGCACCTGCCTCGATCACGACTTCGAACAAAGCGTCTTCGCCCATCGCGGCCTTATCGACAACGATGTATCCCTTTTTGTCGAACATCCAAGCGACCGAACCGGCCTCGCCCATGTTACCGCCGTTTTTCGAGAAAATATGCCGTATTTCAGCGACCGTGCGGTTCCGGTTGTCGGTCATCGTCTCGACCAGCACGGCGACACCGCCAATGCCATAGCCTTCGTATGTGATCTCGTCGTATGCAACGCCCTCAAGCTGGCCGGTGCCGCGTTTGATAGCGCGATCGATGGTGTCGTTGGGCATGTTCATGCCCTTTGCATCGGTCACAGCCTTGCGAAGCCGTGCGTTCGTATCAACATCTCCGCTGCCGCCGGTGCGTGCCGCGACGGTGATCTCTTTGATCAGCTTGGTAAAAATCTTACCGCGCTTGGCATCGAGAGCGCCTTTCTTATGCTTGATTGTGTGCCACTTGGAGTGTCCTGACATGTGCTAAAAACCTTTGTTTTGTTGAATTAAATTTGAATAAACGAATATAACACGCCCGTTTTTGCCGTGCAAAATGCCGATGCCGTTAGCTCCACTGTACTTCGCGGATCTGACGCTCGTCACGCAGGATATTATGTATCAGATCGCAGAGCCGCGAACGCGACGGCGAGTCTTTCGAACCAAACGAACGCCAGCTACGCGGTTTGTCGATCGTTATCAGCCAGTGGGCGTAATCGGAACCCGCCGAACCATCAACCAGCCCAAACTCCAGAACAAATTTCTCTCCGCCGTCAGTAACTGATTCCGACCAACCATCGGCGTTACGTACGGGTGCCGCAAAAACATAGTCACTGCCGTCCGATTTTTTTGCTATCCAAAGCGCTAGGTCCTTGCCAAAATGATGGTCGTTGGCAACCGGCGGAGATAATTCTGCTGTATCGAATAAACCTGACATGAACGAGATTTGATTCTTCATTTTATTAGCTCCTCAAACTTCGATAGTGACAGGTTTTCGATCTTTATTCTTTTATTTTTCGAAGTTTCGCCGCTCAGAATGAAAACATCCCTTTTCGAAACGCCAAAAGTCTTAGCAAGAAAGCGTATGATCTCGGCATTTGCGGCACCATCGACGGGTGGCGACGCGATCCTTATCTTTAACGTTTCATCGTGAATGCCGACGATCTCAGTCCGCGATGCCCGCGGCACGACGCGGATGGAAAAAATAATCGAGCTGTCGATTTCGCTGATTTCCATCTTAACTTTGCGTCCTTTGCGGCTTAGCGTTAAAAGGACCCAGTCGCTATCGCTCCCGGTACTGACAAGAGGATCAATTTCTTACAAAAATATTCAGCACTATCGATTGCAAAAATCCGATCACCAACAACACAAGCATCGCCGAAATATCAAACATTCCGATTGGTGGTATCAAACGCTGGACAGGCCGCATTATCGGGTCTGTTACTTTCATCACAAAGGCGAGGAAGGTCTTGCGTGTAAAAACGAACCACGACGCAAGGAACCGGATAAAGATAAACAGCACGAGCAGGCTTAGCAGCCCGTATAAAATAAAACCGATGACGACCTTTGGATTACCCGTAGCGATCCCTGCGGTCAGGCCGTCGATCACAAAAAATGTATTGCCGACGATCTGTGTAAAAAAGTAGGTCAAAACCAGCCCTATGAATATTGTCAGCAGCGGTGCCCATTTTGTATTGATGTTGTACATCGCGAAAAACCTGGCCGCCGGATATACCCATTTCTCGGTGAGCTTACGAACCTTAAACCCGAACCGCCCGACCTTTCCAAACGGATTCGGATCGGTAAAGTTAAAGATCAGCCGCAACAGCATCAGCCCAAAAAAAAGGCCAAATATCGACCAGACGATCAAAGAAAATATCGGATAAACGGTGAGCGTAAGCATATTTATTAATTATCGCCAGTCAGGCGGCTCGTTTGGCGGAACGTAGGTTCCCGAATTGAGATCTCGGGTCTGACCGAAATTAGCAGCCGGATTCGATAGTTGCTGAGGGGGACCATTATCGCCCTTTTCTTTCCAGATCTGCAGATACCAGTAGATCGGCTCAGCTATCATACCGCCAAAAAAGAACAGGACGATCCAAACGATACGCATGTTGCTGTCGAGTTTCGTATTCTTAACGGCATGAACGATATAGAAGACGGTCAATGCCAGCGACCCAAAGATCGTGATCATATGTACGAGAAAGAAAACAACAAAGCCGCCGCCAAAGAACGGATTCAATTCGCCTCCTCTTCCAGGACCGCCTGCGGACATCGCGATCATGCTAAAAATAAACAATATGAAAATAAAGATGTAAACGATCGGCCAAGCCGACGCGATACCCAGC
>JBEBGA010000348.1:0-3148 GCA_040081695.1 Pyrinomonadaceae bacterium | reverse complement strand
TGAAACGAAACGATGATGATATCGGCCTTTTTATTTGCCTCGTTGACGAGCTGTGTAGCTCCGTCGAGATCGCTGACATTTGGCATGCCGCGGTTGTGGCCAAAGCCGATCAGAGCGACCTTCTTACCTTTGACATCCATGTAGGCGATGGTAGCCGGCGGGTCGAGGCTGCCGGCATATTTGATGCCTTGCTCGTCCAAAACTTTCTGCGTACTCTCACGTCCCGGCAGGCCAAAATCACCAGCGTGATTGTTCGCCACGCTCATCAAGTCAAAACCCGCTGCTTTCAGATACTTGGCGTAACGCGTCGGGGTGCGAAACGCAAAACAGCGTGTCGAGCCGGGCGAGCATTTGCCGGAGACACCGCTATCGACGATCGGCCCTTCGAGATTGCCAAACGCGATGTCGGCCGCGGACAAAATCGGCGTCGAGTCCTTAAAAAGATCCGCTCCGTCATTCGGCGGCATGCGGCTCTCGTTCGGATAGGTCGATGCCATCATGATGTCGCCGACAGCCGCGATCGTGATGGGATCCTGATTCTTGGGCGTGGGTTCCGGAACAGGAGCATTGTTCTTGGCATTAGCATCAACGGTGCTCGAGCAGCCGGTTGATAGCGTTAGCAAAAGCGTAAGTATCAGTAATGATTTTTTCATGATGTTTTGATGGTGCGTATTAGACCGCCGCCGAGCTTTCGTTCGATACGATATTAAAGCTGTCATTAACCAGTTTGCTTTGTTCAAGATTATGGATCGCATACGAACCGGTCGCGGGCGAGGCGGATGCGTCTCGGCCGATGTATCGCAGCGTTGTGTTTGCCGGCAAGATCGCTGTGATGCGAGGCTCGACAAACGTCCAGCCGCCCATATTTTGCGGCTCTTCCTGTGTCCAGACGATCTCATTAGTATTCCGAAACGAGGCAAAGATCTCGGTCAACCTTGCAGCCGGGAAAGGATAAAATTGCTCGACCCGGACGACAGCAACGTTTTCAACACCGCGATCTTCGCGAGCGGCGTCGAGATCGTAAAAGACCTTGCCGCTGCATAGGACGATGCGTTTTACCTTTGCCCGGTCGGTGATGCGGGCATCGTCGATGACCGGCTGGAATCCGCCTGATTCTAACTCGCCCATTGTCGAACTCGCCGCCGGTAGCCTTAGCAGGCTCTTTGGCGTCATCACGATCAGTGGTCGAATGGCTTCCTGTTTTGCCTGTCGGCGGAGCAGGTGAAAGTATTGCGCCGGCGTCGTCGGGTAGCAGACCTGCATATTATTTTCGGCACAGAGCTGCAAATATCGCTCAAGCCTTGCGGACGAATGTTCGGGCCCCTGTCCCTCGTACCCATGCGGAAGCAGCATCACAAGTCGGCATTTTTGCTGCCATTTGTCTTCTGATGAGGAGATGTACTGGTCGATCATGATCTGGGCACCGTTCGAAAAATCGCCAAACTGCGCTTCCCACGCCACGAGATGATCCTGAGCCATTACTGAATAGCCATACTCAAAACCGAGCACACCGTATTCGCTCAAAGAGCTGTCAAAGATATATGCACGAGCGTTAGGGTTTGACTCGCTTTTCAATTCGTTGAGCGGAGCCCAACGGTCGCCGGTGAGCGTGTCGTACATATTGGCGTGCCGCTGCGAGAATGTGCCGCGTCCCGAATCCTGTCCGCTAAACCGGACAGGCAGCCCTTCGAGCACGAGCGAACCGATCGCCATAGCCTCTCCAAACGCCCAGTCCATCGGCACTTCGCCATCGCCCATCTTGGCACGGCGGGCAAGCTGGCCGACCATTTTGGGATTGATGTGAAAACTCTCAGGGACGAGCGAGATCTTTTCAGAGACCTGTTTAAGCGTGGCGGAGGAGACGCCGGTTTCGAGTATGGCCGAGCCGTCCTCATCAACCATCGGGGCCGAAAGGCTAGCTTTCGCTGGTTTTTTGGCGGCGATATCTTTGGCTCGGGCGAGGATGCCCTCGTATTTTTCGACGACCTTGTCGGTCATTGCGGTCAGAGCTTCCTCGGTGATGACGCCCTCACGAACGAGTTGCCGCGCATAAAGATGCTGCGTGCCGGGATGTGCCTTGACGCGGGCATACATTACGGGTTGCGTGTAGCTCGGTTCGTCGCCCTCGTTGTGGCCGAGACGACGAAAACCGACGAGGTCGATGACCACGTCTTTATCGAATTCTTTTCGGTAATCGAGCGCGATCTGGACTACGCGAAAGGCGGCTTCGGGATCATCGCCGTTTACGTGAAAGATCGGTGTCTGCGTAATGTGCCCGGCGTCGGTCGAATAGATCGAGCTACGGCTGAGGCCCGGCGAGGTCGTAAATCCGATCTGGTTATTGATGACAATATGGATCGTGCCGCCGGTTCGATAGCCCGGGAGCCCCGCAAGCTGGAGCGTTTCCATCACAACGCCCTGTCCGGCAAATGCCGCGTCGCCGTGCAGCAGCAGCGGCAGCACGTGCGAATAAGCCTCTTGCCGGCTCAGCCCGCCGCCGTCGCGGAGCTCATCCTGACGCGCACGGGCCATGCCCTCGACCACGGGGTTTACGGTTTCGAGATGGCTGGGGTTACACGAAAGCTGGATCTTTAGATCGCGTCCCGCCTTGGTCTTGCGGTTGCCGATGGCACCCTGGTGATATTTGACGTCGCCCTCATCAGCAGGGAAATCGGGGTGCGATGTTCCCTCAAATACTGTAAAAATACGCTCGGCCATCGCACCGGTTTCGGGATCACCGACAATGTTTGACAGCACATTGAGCCGTCCGCGATGGGCCATGCCGAGATAGATCTCATCGACGCCGCGTGCCGACGCTCCCTCCACCATCTGGTCGAGCATTGGGATTACCGTCTCGCAGCCCTCAAGTGAGAAACGTTTTTGCCCGAGATATTTTTTGTGCAAAAACTGCTCAAACTGCTCGGCTTCGATCAGTTTTTGCAACAGGTCGATCTTGGTCTCGGCCGCAAGCGGCTGCGTATCGACAAACTGTTCACGCACGCGGGCACGGATCCAATCTTTTTCAATATTGCTGGCGATATGACGGTATTCGATGCCGACCTTTCCGCAATAAGCTTTACGCAAGATTTCGAGTATCCTGCGAAGCGTCGCGGTTTGCTCGCCATGCAAACCGCCCGTGATACACACG
>JBEBGA010000347.1:0-3166 GCA_040081695.1 Pyrinomonadaceae bacterium | reverse complement strand
TTAGAGCAATTTGATTCTGAGGGTGGTTTGAATGGTTGAGAACCTCTCGGTTCTTTCGTTCGAACAACTAAGGCTTAATTCTTCTTTTGCCCAAATCCCCATCTAAACGAAGTCGGCAACCATGGTACGCCGCCGATACGCACACCAAGATAGATCATTTTCGATAAGAATTTGTGGCCTTTTGCACGGACGCATTGTTCCAGCCGTTTATCCGACGCCTTCCGCTCGGCTTTTGTGCCGCCGCGAAAATAGTCGCGGTCGTGAGCCTGACAACAATCGCCGTAGTCACCATCCGGAAACATCGAGCAACCGTCACCGACAAAATCCGCGGGTGGATCTACAATTATCGATGCATCAGCCTCGGATGTCGACGGTTTTGGGGCGCCAGGAGCAATTTCAGTCCTGGCCTGCGATTGCATCAAAACCGGTAGAAAAGTGAGCAACAGTAGTGCAACGGTCAATTTTCGCATCAATTAGCTTGCGGTGGCGTCGGTACGCTTTTCTTTTAGACGGTCGGGATACATCGGGAATCTTGCCGTTAGCTCCGCGACCTCACGACGAACGCGCGTCTTGACCTCTTCGGATTCCGGATCGTGAATGAGGGCCGCGATCATGCTGCCGATCGCACGCATATCGTCCTCTTTCATCCCGCGTGTCGTCAGTGCCGGCGTGCCAAGCCTGATGCCCGACGCGACAAATGGTTTCTGCGTATCAAACGGGATCGTGTTTTTATTGACGGTGATATGCACCTCATCGAGTGCCTTTTCCGCCGCTTTCCCGGTGATTCCTTTACCATCCATAAAGACGTCCACGAGTAGCAAATGGTTGTCTGTACCGCCCGAAACGATCCGCAATCCGGCGTCTTTTAACGTCGCCGCCAGCACCTGCGCGTTGTCGATGACCTGCTGCTGATAAGCCTTAAAATCGCCACGCAGAGCCTCGCCAAACGCCACGGCTTTTGCCGCAATGATATGCACAAGCGGCCCACCCTGCACACCCGGGAACACACTGCGGTTCACATCAGCCGCAAATTCCTCGCGGCAAAGTATCATCCCGCCACGAGGGCCGCGCAATGTCTTATGCGTCGTCGTAGTGACAAATTCGCAATGCGGCACCGGCGAAGGATGTAAGCCCACCGCGACCAGCCCCGCAATATGCGCCATATCAGCCATCACCTTGGCCCCGACGCTCTCGGCGATCTGGCCGATGCGGGCAAAATCGATCGTTCGCGGATACGCCGAAGCCCCGCAGATCAACAATTTCGGACGCGATTCTTCAGCCTTTTTCTGCAGCTCGTCGTAATCGATCTGCTCAGTTTCTTTGTTGACGCCGTAATCCGCGACCTTATAATTGATTCCCGAAAAATTGAGCGGATGCCCGTGCGTCAAATGCCCCCCGTGCGACAGATTCATCCCCAATATCGTATCGCCGTGATCGAGTGCCGTCATCAAAACCGCCATATTCGCCTGCGCACCGCTGTGCGGTTGGACGTTGGCGTGCTCGGCACCAAAGATCTCTTTCGCCCGGTCAATAGCGAGATTTTCGACAACATCGGCAAACTCGCACCCGCCGTAATACCTCTTTGCCGGATAACCCTCGGCATACTTATTGGTAAACGCCGTGCCCATCGTCTGGAGCACCGCTTCGGACACAAAATTCTCCGACGCGATCAGTTCCAACCCATCCGTCTGCCGCCGCACTTCGTCATCGATCGCATTGCTCACGATCGGGTCCGCATCCGCTATATTTGCTGTAAAAAAGTCGCTCATAAGGTAGATAATATATGTTTTCAGCTATTGAATCATCGCCGCGAGATCATTTTCGGACAAGACCGCCACACCGAGGCTTTCGGCCTTCGTCAATTTCGACCCCGCATCACTGCCAGCCACTACGTAATCCGTATTTTTGCTGACTGATGAAGACACACGGCCGCCGCGGTCTTCGATAAGTTTGGCGGCTTCGTCGCGGGTGTAGTTTTCGAGTTTGCCGGTGAGGACAAAGGTTTTGCCTTGAAATCTTTCGTCGAGCAACGCTGTCGAAGCGGCGTCTGTTTCGGTTTTTACACCGGCGGCCCTGAGGCGTGCGACGAGGTCGATATTCGCGGGCGTCCGAAACCATTCATACACGCTCTCGGCAACCGCAAGCCCGATCTCGTGGATGTCGTCGAGTTCCTGAACGCCAGCCTCGGCTAGGCGGTCGATACTGCGAAAATGATTTGCGAGTATCTTAGCGTAACGCTCGCCGACGTGGCGGATGTCGATGCCGTAAAGCAGCCGTTGCAGCCCGCGTGTCTTGCTCGCCTCGATCTGCTCGATCAGATTTGTGCCCGATTTTTCAGCCATTCGCTCGAGGCTAGCAATCTGTTCGACGGTTAGATTGTAAAGATCGGCTACATCTTTGACCGAGCCGTTATCGACGAGCGTATTTATCAAAACCTCGCCCAGCCCCTCGATATCCATTGCCTTTCGCGATGCAAAATACCCTAGACGACCTTTGACCTTCGCAGGGCAAATTTCATTTGTACAGCGGCGAACGGCCTCGCCCTCGGGGCGAACGGCGGGTGAATTACAAACCGGACAAACCGTAGGAAATTCAAACACTGTTTCGCTCCCGTCGCGTTTTGCCGTTACGACCGACAGCACCTGCGGGATGATCTCACCGCTCTTTTCGATCATCACATAGTCGCCGATCTTGAGGTCGAGGCGTTTGATCTCGTCCTCGTTATGGAGCGATGCTCGGGCGACCGTTGTACCCGCGAGTAGTGTCGGTTCGAGATGCGCGACCGGCGTCAAGGCCCCCGTGCGCCCGACCTGAATTCCAATACCAAGCAGCCGCGTCGTCGCTTGCCGTGCCGGATATTTATACGCGATCGCCCAACGTGGGGCTTTTGTCGTCGTGCCAAACTCGTCCTGCAACGCCGTCGAATTGACCTTTACGACAACACCATCGATCTCGTAATCAAGCCCGTCCCGGACCGTTTCCATCTCCGCGATAAAAGCCGCCAGTTCGTCAAAATTGGCACAAACACGCCGATGTGGATTCACGTTAAAACCGTTACGTCCGCACCACTCAAAAACCTCGGCGTGGGTTGCGAACATCTTTGACGCACCCGTAAAAGCATCATAAGGAAACATATCCAGCCGCCGCGAAGCCACCACTGCCGAAT
>JBEBGA010000346.1:0-3174 GCA_040081695.1 Pyrinomonadaceae bacterium | reverse complement strand
GTCTAGGAATTATGAGCAATGCCAGTATCGAAGTAAGGAAAGCAATTGTGGCTAAGAATCTTCTAGATGAATTGCCACCGATCATCGAGAAATACAATTTCAAAGATTTTGATTTGAAGCGATTCTCATCAGACCTACGAGAATGGTTTGAGCTACGCGGCTGGTTGTAGCAAATAAATCTCTCAAAAATAGGACTGGATCGCAGCCGTCATAAGGAGGGGTATAGTGGCTCTTTTTTCGCTGAGAGGGTTTGGTCATTGCATGGAACTAAATAGCAAGAGATCCACTTCGATAAACTTCGGTGCGGAAAATTGAGATTTGAACCTAAGACTTTACCCATGAAGTTCTTTACGACCTATGACGCGAATAGTGAGGCAAGGCTCTATGATGTACTCGATGGGTTCGACAATGGAGCTTTGCTGGCTGGTGAAGAACGATTTCGAGACGGACGGTGATCTGCTCAAGGTTAGGAGTGCGAAGACATCGACGGCGGTTTTTAATACCTATGTTTCAGATTTTCTCTACACGGCATCTGGCGGGATAAAGCAGATGAAGCTGGGGAACGGGAAATGGGAGAATGCGACCTTCAACATTCGAAATCAGGTAGACCAGCTTGGGCTTGGGACATCTCCGACCGATACGAGCCTCTGGAAAGTGAATTACGACTATGGCGAGATAGAGGACAACGGCACTCTCAATCTGGCTAAGAACACCGGCAATATTGCAAGACAAACGCTGACCCTTCCGGGGACGAGCTTTGTTCAGTCGTACAAGTACGATCCGCTGTATCGCCTAAGGGAGGCCCGCGAAACTACAGGCGCGAGCGAGGCAAATAACTGGATACAGAACTGGACGTACGACCGGTACGGGAACCGGTCTACTTTCACTCAAAACATCGGCGGAAATACTTTCGCTCCGCACCATCTGGCAAATCAGCAGACCAACAAGTTCACGAACGCCGACTTTATTTACGATAATAACGGTAATGTAACCCGCGACCGGGATGGCGTTACGAACCAGCTAAGGACGTTTGTTTTTAACGCTGACAACAAACAGACCGAAGTAAAAGACGCTAATAATGTAACCATCGGCCAGTACTTTTACGACGGCGAAGGCAAGCGGGTCAAGAAGGTCATCAACGCCTCGGGCGAGACTACGGTTTTTGTTTACTCGGCAGGAAAGCTCATCGGCGAATATTCGACCGCGAGTTTGCCAACGGTCGGCAAGACAAACTACACAACCACCGACCACCTCGGCAGCCCGCGTGTCATCACCGACCAAACAGGCCAGGTAACCTCACGCCGCGACTTCCTCCCGTTCGGCGAAGACATCAACGTAGGCATCGGAGGCCGAACCGGCGACGGCGGACAGGGCTATTCGTCTTCAACGGACAAGATCCGCCAAAGATTCACCGGCTACCAAAAAGACACCGAAACCTCACTAGACTTCGCTGAGGCCAGGATGTACGAGAACCGTTTGGGAAAGTTCACCGCGGTTGACCCGCTACTTGCTTCTGGCCAGTCTGCCGATCCCCAGACGTTTAATCGGTATGCGTATGTTCGAAATCAGCCGCTTGCCCTGTCGGATCCTTCGGGTGAGTGCCCAGAGGGTAAGTGTCCGGGGCGTTATTCGGGCACCGTTTATACAAAGACTGTGGACGGGTCAACTTGGTACAATAACGAGAAACTTGATGACTCTTGGTCAGTCTTTAGCGGCACTGTATCTCTAACCGACAAGAAGGACAACTATGACTACGTTGTGTTCGGTGATGGAACGGCCAGTGGGTCAGGCTGGTACCGCATTGACCGCAATATCCAGCAGCTAATCCAGGGATTTGGCCAAGGGATGGATGACGTCCAAAGCGGAAGTTGGAAAGGCGTTCAGAATGTTCCCTCCACCGCCTGGAATGCTGCGACAACGGCGACCATGTTGCCATTTGGTAGTATCCGTCAGGATCAGACCGGACTTCCGGAGTTATTTATTCCCAATCCGTTTCTCGCGAACGGGGTCTCCTACGCAAACGATCGCGAAGCCAGATGGGGACAGCAGGTTACGGCTGGGGCCTTGGCGGCCCCAACGGTGTTCGCCGCTCCATTCTCAGCTGCAGGATCATCGCTTTCGTCCGCTACGGCAAAGGGCGGCCTGAATCTATTTAAGTTTGGTAGTTCGCAGGCCGAGGCCACTGTTGGGTGGCGTGCCGGAGATTATTTCTTACGCCTTCCGGATAAAGGATCGCCCAAATTGAACTGGGCTCAAAACTCTGGTGCATTGCGGCAAGAGATGAACTCAGGTCGACCAATTTTCGATTCGTATAAGACCACGAGTGGACAACTAATCCCGGCTCGCTCTGGAAGTTTTCTGAATGCCGAGCGCTACCTATTAATGGATCGTGGATGGATATATAATGCCCAAAGGGGGGCGTGGGTTCCGCCGACGCGCTGATTATGAACATGCTTTTTAGAGAACGACTTAAGGCCGACCTTGAACCGACGCTGCTTAAATTTGGCTTCCAACCAATTGATAGGGATAACCGGTTCGTAGAGTATTGCTCGAATTCGCTCGCCCTGAGATTCGTATTCGATACGAGAGAGCAATCGTCGAATTTTTTCATCGGAACTTCGAGTGACGATTTGATCTTATTCGACAACGACATTCTTTTAAATGTTTACGGCAGTTCGGTAAGAATAGATCAAGTGCCGATAGAAAACTTCATAGACGGTCTCAGGTCTTTCTTTGAAAACGAGGGATTGAAACTGATGTTAGGCTCTGGAAGTGAACTTCGGCGGGCATATACTTATCAGGAGGAAAGGAGTAAAGCATATACGTCCTGGATTCAAGGAAAGGAGAAAGGAAGATGACTACAACTGAATCGTTATTTCTGTTTGGTCACTAGATCACCAATCATAGTCTTTCATTCACATTTCAATGCTGAGAATAAGCAGACTCAGGTAACTCAGTACAAATACAGCCAAAAGGACCGCGAGTCTGCCAACGGTACTCTCAACCTTCCAAGAACAACGGAAACATCGCAAGACAAACGCTGACTATTCCGGAGACAAGCTTTGTTCAGTGGTACAAATACGATCCGCTGTATCGCCTCAGGGAGGCCCGGGGCGTCCGGGGCGTCCGGGTTCCTGCGGTTAGGCGACTGTTGGGTCCTTGACGACGGCGATG
>JBEBGA010000345.1:0-3191 GCA_040081695.1 Pyrinomonadaceae bacterium | reverse complement strand
CGGTAACGGTATCCATCGCCGACGAGCAGAGAGGTATGTTGAGGTCGATGTTGCGTGAAAACTTGGTGCGTGTGTCCGCTTCGGCGGGAAGTATCTCGGAATAGGCAGGGACGAGCAAAACGTCGTCAAATGTCAGGCCTTCTTGAATTTTGTCGATTTCCATATCCAATTATAAACAACAAACCCAGCAAAACAAAAATGCCCGCAAACGGTCGCGGACATCGTTGGTTAAATGTGAAATAAGTTTACTGCGGCTTAGGCGTAGGCTTTGGGCCTGTCATTGTCGACGGTTTCGCAGTATTTGCGGGTGGCTTTGCGGCTGTGTTTGCTGCCGTATTAGCCGCTACGTTCGCCGGTTTCGGCGGCAAAGGCGTCGGACGCTGTTGCACCGGAGCGGTTGTTGTCGCGGACGGAGCGGCTACATTTGCATTTGCATCGGTCGTTGCCGGCGGAACCTCGGTCGAGATCGTGCCGCTCGACCAGATCTGAGCCAGATTGTCTTTATTGATAATGACGATTATGCGATCTCTATCAGATGGAGCCAGTGGGGCACTCGGCAGGGATATCGTTTTGCCGTTGATGGTCAGCTGCACCTTATCAAAATTCCAGCGGCTGTAATTTAATGTCAGGGATTCTTTCGGTGTAAATGTGACCGATGAACCCGCCGCTAGATTGCTCGGCTTTGCCGGTTCACTATCGACCGTCGCCACTATCTTGACAAGCGCGGTTGTTGTCTTTATTTCAAAATTAGCGGATCCCATTGCGGGAGCGGACGGGTCTGTTGCCGTGGTGTTACTGCCGGACGGCGCGGTGCTTGAATTGGTTGCCGGGGTCGCAGCTGAATTCGCCGCTACCGGGTCAGCCGGTTGCCGCATCCAGTTGACGAGGAACAGTATGCCGGCCGTCATCAACGCCAAAATAACCACCGCAACGATCACAGTAGGTATCATCGACGAACCCGAGGTGTCATCGGTCAAAACCTCCGGTTTGTATAGTCTTAGTTCTTTCTCATCCAGTTCACCGCTAGAGGCGGATACGATCTGGCTGTAGTCGGCCATCGCCTCTTGTTCATCGACTCCGACGTATTTGGCAAAGGTTTTGATAAAGCCTTTGTTAAAAATGCCGCCCGGGAGATTGCGGTAATCGTCGTTTTCAATAGATTCGAGATAAAGCGGAGAAATGCGGGTTTGCTCGGCAACCTCGCTCAGAGATATACCGCGATCCTCGCGGGCTTGCCGCAATTTTTCACCGAGGGTCATAGACATGTTTAGCGTTGCTGTCGACCGCGACCTAAAATAATAAATGAGTCGTAGTTCTTTGACTTGAAATATAGCGTTCAAATAGAACGTATGTCAATCTAGTCGGACACCTTTTGGGCGTTGATTTTACTTTGGTTTTGTAATTTGATGTAATGCGTTTGGGCAATAAGCCGCAGTTATTATAATATCGGTAAAGCAATCCAATTAGCGAGGAATAATCAATGAGTTTAGAGGCTTTGGGAATGGTTGAGACCAAGGGTTTTATCGGTGCCGTGGAGGCTGCCGATGCTATGGTCAAAGCGGCGAACGTGAAACTGATCGGCAAAGAGTATATCGGAGCCGGTTATGTGACTATCTTTGTGCGTGGTGATGTCGGAGCCGTTAAGGCCGCGACTGACGCAGGTGCTGCGGCCGCTCGACGGGTCGGCGAACTCATCAGCGTCCACGTTATCCCGCGTCCGCACGGCGAGGTCGAGCGTGTCTTGCCAAAAGGCGGAGCGGTCGGTTTGAGTCCTGACGAAAAAGCACTACAGGGCGGCGGGCGCCAGCTCGGCTCGGGCGGCGAAAGTTCGACCGGTGGCTCGTTGCAAGGAAACAAGGCCAAGACCAAATAGCAATTACGCCCTACGATTAGGAAAGGCCTCGCGAATTTCTAATTCGTAATCACTGAGATATGGCTGATAAGGATCTAGCTGCTCAACAAGAAGCACGCGACGCGGTTGAAGCCGCGTCGTTTGCCTTTCAGACCGTTGCGCAATTGAGCCAATCAAAGATCGATGAGATCTGCGACGTGATGTCACGCGCAGCTCTCGCAGATGCCGCTCGTCTCGGAAAGATGGCCAATGAAGAAACCGGATTTGGCAAAGCCGAAGACAAGTTTGAAAAAAATCGTTTTGCCGCCGAAGATGTCTGGAATTATTTTCGCGATCTCAAAACCGTCGGCGTCGTCAAAGACACTGAAAGCATAGTCGAGATCGCCAGCCCTCGCGGCGTCGTTGCGGCGATCATCCCATCGACAAATCCCACATCGACAGCAATTTACAAGATCATAATCTCGATCAAATCACGCAATACGATAGTCTTATCGCCGCACCCGTCTGCTGCAAAATGTATCGCTGAAACAACTCGCGTTATGCGTGAGGCGGCGATCAAAGCAGGATTGCCGGGCGACGCCATCACGTGTCTGACAAATTCGACCATCGAGGGCACCGAGACCCTGATGAAGCACAAAAAGACTGCCGTCATACTTGCAACGGGGGGAACGGGGCTTGTTAGGGCGGCGTATTCTTCGGGAAAACCAGCATTTGGTGTAGGTCCCGGAAATGTGCCGGTGTTTATCGAGCGGTCGGCAAATGTTACAAAAGCGGTTTCGGATATCCTGACAAGCACTTGTTTTGATAACGGCACTATCTGCGCTTCGGAACAGTCGGTCGTTGCCGATTCGCCCATCGCCGATCAAGTGCGTGAACAGTTCAAAGCCCAAGGCGGACATTTTCTAAATAGCTCAGAGGCTGATGCCGTAGCAAAGGTTTTGCTTTCGCCGCAGCGGACTTTGAACGCCGGTATCGTCGGCAAATCGGCGGCGTTTATTGCAAATCTTGCAGGCATATCGATCCCGGATGGCACACGATGTCTGGTCGCTGATTGCGGAGGTGTCGGACGTGATTACCCTTGGTCGATCGAAAAGCTTTCGCCTACACTAGCATTTTTTGTCGCTGATGGCCCCGAGCAAGGGGCCGCAAAATGCAGAGAAATACTGCAATTTGGCGGGATGGGGCATACGTCTGGAATGCATACTCAGGACCGGGCGGCGGCTATACGGTTTGGTGAGCTAATGCCGGCGTCGCGCGTTGTGATCAATTCGCCGACAACGCATGGGGCTATCGGATTATCGACCGATCTTGCTCCGTCGATGACACTTGGCTGTGGTTC
>JBEBGA010000344.1:0-3194 GCA_040081695.1 Pyrinomonadaceae bacterium | reverse complement strand
GAGCGGTGAAGATATGTAGAACGAGTAGATCCAAATTTTGGATTTTAGATTTTGGATTTTGGATTTTGCTGTCAATCCCAATCCTGAATTTTTACCCGAATTTGGAAGCTATGGCTCAAAATTCACCTTTTTCTTGGTTTTCAGCCGTTTGAGCCTATCTTTTCAAACGGGTCGAATAATCATAAGCAGTGAGCAGTAATAAGTGAGCGGTAAGCAGTGAGCGAACAGTCTTCGTTTTCAATATTTTACAGCTTTAATAAGGTTACAAAACTTTTGCTGGCCTGCTTAGTTTAAAAAAATTGGATCTACTGAGAATATATGGCGAAGTTGGTTGCAAATGCGTTACAGTCTGGCGAGACCTCCCAAGGAAAATCGGGTGCAGACCAAATGGGAGCGCTCAAGGTATTGCGGTTCGCGCTGAACTACTGGCGCCCACACCTTCGCAGCGGATTTGTGCTACTCGTGCTCCTCATCATCCAGCAAAGCTACGGCGTGACCCTCGCGTATGCGATGAAGCGACTGGTTGATGAGGCACTGCCACAGCGCGACCGCGCCGCCGTGATGATCATCCTTGCCGTGCTGGCCGGCGCGTATATCATGACCGTCATCGCGACCGTGGCCGCCGAGCACTTCGCCGCGAAGATCTCCGCGAAGATCATGTGCGAACTGCGCCTGCGAATGTTCAGCCAGCTCCAGCGGCTCTCGCTCGCTTATCACTCGCGGACCCACTCGGGCGACGTCATCGCACGGTTCTCGGCTGACCTTGGGGACGTCGAGAAGGGCGTCACCACGCGGATCATTGACGGCGTGATGTCGCTGATCGGCTTGCTCGTTTACATCCCGTTCTTATTTTTCCTCGACTTCCGCCTCGTCGCCGTAGTCCTCATCGGTCTGCCTTTCGTGGTGATCGGCGGCCACCGGTTCTCCGATTCAGCATCCAAAGCGCGCAAGAAGCTGCGCAAGGACGAGGCCGAGGTCATCGAGTCCGTCGCTGACAACGTGCACGCGCAGCCCGTCATTAAGCTGTTCGACCTGGCGTCCTACGCAATCGCGACCTTCGGGTCTAAAGTCGCGCGACTGCGCGAGAATTCAGCGCGTTCGACATTCCTGACGGCGATGGTCGGGACTGTCACGAGTGTCGGGGTTCTACTGTTTCAGGGCATTGTAATTGCGGTCGGTGCCATGCTCGCACTAAACGGCACGCTCGAGATCGGCACGCTCGTCGCGTTCGTGACACTGCATGCGTCGGTCAGCAAACAGGCTTACGATCTCGCCAAAAAGGTTGTCCCGTCTCTGATCTCCGCCGGTGGCGGCATCGCACGCATCGAAGAGTTGCTCACCGAGCCAGTCGAAATCAGCGACCAGCCCAATGCACTCGCGCTCGCGCCCGGCCCGGCGTCGTTCCGGCTCGAACACGTGAGCTTTGAGTATGAGCCGGGACAACCCTGCGTGCAGGATGTCTCGCTTGAGATCAAGGCCGGCGAGAACGTCGCCTTCGTTGGACCCAGCGGCTCTGGAAAGAGCACCGTGCTTAAGTTCCTGCTCCGCTTCCATGACCCAAACAAGGGACGCGTGATGATGCGCGACCATGACGTTCGCGACCTGTCGCTGTCCGCGCTGCATGTCCACATCAGCGCTGTTTTCCAAGACCCTTTGCTGCTTGCCGGCTCAGTCCGCGATAACATCCGCATGGGCAAGCTCGATGCGACCGATGCCGAGATCGAAGAAGCTGCGCGTGATGCCCAGATCCACGACGCAATCGCCGCGATGCCCGAAGGCTACGCGACCTCGATCGGCGAGGCGGGCGGGCGCCTCTCCGGCGGCCAGCGTCAGCGACTCGCAATCGCTCGTGCGCTCGTTCGCAAACCGCCGGTGCTGGTTCTTGACGAGGCGACCTCCGCGCTGGATCCTGCCTCCGAGAGTGCAATCCAGGATACGATCGCGAGCCTCTCGCTCGGCCGGACGGTCATCTCCGTTACCCACCGCCTGGCCCGGGTCACGACTGCCGACAAGATCTTCGTCTTCGACCAGGGTAAGCTCGTCGGTCAGGGGACCCACGAGTCCCTCAAGGACGCGGGCGGCGTCTATACCGATCTGTGGCGAAAGCAAAGTGGAGTCGAGGTTGATCTGCAGGGTACCGCCGCGCGAATCCAACCGGAGTGGCTGCGCGAGATACCGCTGTTCTGCAACGCTCCCGAACACGTTCTCGCACGGGTGGCGAGCGAGCTTGTATTCGAGCGGCTCGACGCTGACCGCATCGTCTTTGAGGAGGGCGATGAGGGCGACAAGTTCTACATTCTCGCACGTGGCAAGATCGAGGTGATCACACAGCCGGGCAAACGGCTCGCGGTGCTCACCGACGGCGACTTCTTCGGTGAAATCGCGCTGATTGACGACGTCCCGCGCAACGCGACAGTCCGGACGCTTGTCCGATGCTCGTTTCTGACGCTCACTCATGCCCAGTTCGACAAACTGCTCGAAGAAGAAGAAGATTTGCGGGTTGCAATCCGGAATACCGTGGACGCACGACTGGGGGCACGATGAAGATTGGAGTGAGAGGGCGTACAGACCGGATATGTATCCTGAATAGGATACTTCATTGTTTATTAACCCTTGCTACAAAGTGTCATTGACTTCCAAAACAACTTTCATCTTTTCCCGGCGCAATGGGATTTGCGTCGCCTCGTTTGAAAACGGTTTGATAAATACCTTGTAATCACCGGTTGTTCCAAAAGCGAAATTTTCCCGGATTCCGGTTTATGGTGGACGGATTTTTATCCGACTATTCGGAAAACCGTTTGTTTCCGTCCTGTTTTTTAAATAACTCTCCGCTGAAGAAATATGTTTTAAATATTTATTAAAAAAGTTCAAAGTATTAAACTCAATTTGAACCATGAGGAAATACTTTTTTGGAAAAGAATAACCCAATAATCGTCTGTCAGAGGTTTATTCCATCGCCTTCCGTTTTTAAGGTCAAAATCATCGGCATTGGTGGCGGGGCTGTGAATATTCTCAAGCAGTTTCAAGCTGATTCAGCTCCCGATTGAGAATTTATCGCCATTGACAATGAAAGTGATTCGCTCAAATTCGCCAAGCGGATCACAATTTTTCCCATCAATTTACTGCTCTCAAACAATTTCCCGATAGAAGTTGATGACGGGTTGAAAGTTGTCCGACCGGTGTCTGATTCAGGC
>JBEBGA010000058.1:0-12014 GCA_040081695.1 Pyrinomonadaceae bacterium | reverse complement strand
TTGAGCGGCTGAGGCAATCCGGCCATGTCGGCATCGGTCGCGAGTTCGACGTAAAGTTCGCTTTCGTCACCCAACTGGTTTTGGCTAAATTTTGTAAAGTGTCCGGCAAGTTGTTGGTTGATCTCGGAAAGACGCTTTTTCTGCTCGGCACCGAGTTTGGCACCCGAACGGACAAATCCGGTGTAGATCACCCAGACGAGACGTTGCTGTTCGGATGTCCATTTCGATTTGTCGGGCGAGTTGTAAACAGCCTCGACGCGTTTGAAAAGGGCTTCGTTTTGCGAGATCTTATCGGAGAATGCGGCGAGTTTTGGTGCCATTTCGCTTTCGATCGCCTGTACCTCGTCGCTGCTCATATTGTCGGTCCAGATGCTATAGACCGTACCGACACGGCTGAGTGTTGCTCCGGAACGCTCCATCGCAGCGATCGTGTTCTCAAAGGTCGGTGCAGCTTTGTTATTTGCGATATCGTCGATCTCTTTCAGGTTCTCGGCCATTGCGGCTTCGAGTGCTGGCTTGAAATCGCTGATCTTAACCTTGTCAAAAGGCGGGATGCCGCCATACGGGCCGGTCCATTTTTCGGTCAGCGGATTGGCGGCCGCAGGTTCGGCAGCGTTCGTCTGTATCTCGTTGTTTGTCGTCATAAATATCGCAGCCGCCACAGCGATCAACGCTACAGCCGCAGTTCTCAAACTAAAAAGCATTTTCATATTGGTTGGGGTTCTCCTCACGTCGATGATTAGAATATAGCTTTTTACGGATGGTTGGACAAATTGTTTTGCTTGGTACGAAGCCGAAAAAAAGGGCAGCCCGGATGAGCTGCCCAAAATGGTTAATAATAGATCGCGATGTTACGGCCGGACGATATAGTCTGGCCAACATTCATTGGCTTGATTCATAAAGATATCCATTGAGCTAAATCCGGCCCGGTTAGCGGTTCCGGCAGATTCAGGATTCAGGATCTTAGCGATCTGATCTTTAACACTCTCCAGATGGGCTCGTGTTGCTTTGTCTGCCGAACGAGCAATAGCAGCACTTGCCATCGAACTGATCGTCCGAAGCTCGGCACGGTAAAACGCCTTTTCATCACCGCTGGTGATGAAATTTGCCGCAAATCCCGGCGGCAGTCCTTGCGGGGCGGCTGCCGGTGGTGCGTTGAGCTTAGTATTGGCAATGTCGAGATATGCCCGCTGTAGGTTACGGCGATAAGCATCGACGTTAACTTTTGAAGCACTTAACTCACCCCAAACACCGCCGCGAACATCTGCAAGAAAATCAGCGGCCAGATAAGCATCGTTTCCGTCGAGAGCCTGCTGCTCGATAAGACGGGCAAAACGCGAACTCGACAACAGGCTGTTAAGCGTGCTGTTTTGTGAATTTCGGATGCGATTTAGTGCGCCAATAGGCTCGATCTTTCTGATAATGTCCTTGTCGATCGCCCAAGTAGGCGTCGCAAAAGCATTTTCGTTCAGATACTTGACTGCCTCGACCTGACGGCTTTTTGGAACAGCCGTAAATCGCGGCCCCATCTGACCGATGTGTTTCTGCTGTGAATTATAACCTCCAACTATGGCGGCAACGTGGTTATTTTCCAGCGTCCACTGGCCGATCATGCGGCCGTAAAGCTCGGCGAGGTCGTCGTACGGATCGCCGTTCTGCGTGGTCGTTGCCGGTACGAGAAGTTTTGCGACACGTTTGAGATTAAGCAGTCCTAGACCGGAGGATTTGACTGCGTCCGCATCACCGACTGCTTCCGTCAGTTCGCCGGGATCGCTGCCCGCCGAACCCTCGGTCGAGAAGCGTAGCCAGGGTGTTGTGTCTTGAGCCTTGGCCCATTCGTTAAGAGTGCTTTTTTCAGCGTCGGAAGTGCGGGCCGCAGGGATCGGCTTGTAGCCCCACATTGTTGCCCAAACGTCGTAAGGGCCGATGCCGGGAATGAGGTCTTCCATAGCGATACCGTCCTCGGGCTGAGCGACGTAATTAAATCGCGAATAGTCCATCATTGTGGGCGTGTGGCCCATCTTCTTGACCCACTCTTTGTCTCGGACCTTGGCTTGCTCGTAGGTCGAACTGGCCTTCATATTGTGCTGGAAGCCGAGCGTATGTCCAACTTCGTGAGCCACGACGTACTCGACGAGCTGTCCCATCAGGTCGTTTGGCATCGGAAATCTTTGAGCACGCGGGTCGAGAGCCCCGACCTGCGTAAAATACCAAGAACGCTGAAGATTCATAATGTTGTGATACATCTGAATGTCGGATTCAAGGATCTCGCCGGTGCGCGGATCGTTAATGTGCGGGCCTGAGGCATTCTCGATCGTCGATGGCAGCCAGCGGATGACTGAGTAACGAGCGTCTTCAGCATCGAAATCAGGATCTTCTTTTTTAGAAGGCTGCATCTTGGCGATGATCGCATTCTTAAACCCTGCGGCCTCAAATGCTTTCTGCCATTTTTCGACGCCCTTGATCGTAAATGGAACGAGCCATGCAGGTGTCGCACGATCTACATAATAAACGATCGGTTTCACGGGCTCTGACATTTCGGCATTAGGGTCTTTCTTCTCAAGCCGCCATCTTGTTATAAAACGGCGTTCTTGAGCGCGGTGCTCGGGGCGTCCGAAGTCCATGTTGGCGACCGAGAAATAGCCGACGCGGTCGTCAAAGAGGCGCGGCATCATCGGATTTGCCGGCAATTTGACCATGCTGTGGTGAAGTACGACGGTCGCGCTTCCCGGAGGCATGCCGCCGGCGGTCGCAGGATTCGCCGGAGCTCCCGCAGGAGCAGCAGCACGTGTATATGTCATTGATGAGCGAGCTTCGATGTTTGTCGGGAAAGGCGAAACACGCTCGATGTATGAACGCGTCGCGTCGAGAGCGGTAGCATTTAAACGCTGGCGTGCACTCAGCTCAAAAACATCAGTGTTGAACATACGGGTGACATCGATCACGATCGACTCATTTGGTCCGTAGGCTGCAACGGGGAATGCCATGATGATCGAATCGGTGTTCGAATTCTGCACGGCTTCAGCGATCGGCAGCGACGGATTTGCAACGATGCTGTAATTAATACTGCGCAGGTAAATTCGGTTATCGATCTTCTCCCAACGGACAACTCGACGCGATAGTGCCTGGCCGCCATAGCCAACGCCGAGTGTCGTTTTAGCTATTTGACTGACGAGAAGAAATTCCTTGTCGATCTCGGCTTTTGGGATCTCATAAAAATATTTGTCCTTGATCTGGTGAACCTTAAAAACGCCGTCTTTCGATTTTGCATCTTTAGTGATCACCTTGTCATACGGTTGCGGATCGGTTGACGCTCCCGCACCGCCGGGTCGCTGTCCACCGGGAGTTGGTGGACCATCAGGCGGCGTTTCCTGGGCGGTCACGATCATGGCTGACGCCATTAAACACAGGCTCATCAGCAAAACTCTAACTGCGGTTCCTTTCATCGAAATTCTCTCCTTAGGTTGGTTACTTACGATCAGTTTACAGCCGCATTTCAAATACACTAGTGGCATACATCCGGCGGCGAACGAACAATTCAATCGAGTTGTCAGAAAATAATAACGGAAAGATATTTATAACATTCGAGAAAAGCCGATGCAACAAAAAGGCGGGCGCAAAAAAGCGGCTCGTTGATGAGCCGCCTATTTTGGATATGGTACACCCGGCATGATTCGAACATGCGACCCCTTGATTCGTAGTCAAGTACTCTATCCAGCTGAGCTACGGGTGCGCGAAAAGCGAATAGTTAGACTACAAAGCGGAGGGCAAAGTGTCAAGTTTCGCGTTTATTTAGCGTAGTAGCCCTGACGTGTGCGTGAGATGTAATCGGAGTTTTTGACGGCGATCGTGATCGCACGCCATTTGCCGTCACGTTTTTCGTTCGACGGGTTGTATTCCACGGTGTAGAGGGTGCGGAGATCAGCGGCGACTTGTGCGTAGAGACGGCCCATTTCTTCGAGACGATTGATTGAATTAAGCTGGCCGCCGGAGCGGTCCGCAACGAGTTGCAGCCGTGCTCGTGAGGCTTTGAACATCGCCATCTGTCGCGGCGTAGGGTCGGCAAGCTTTGCCGGGTCACCCGTAGGCAGAGCCAGCGGATATATCGTTACGCCTTGAGCGTCGCTGCGGTTTAGGATACGGTTAAGTATCTCGCTCGTCTCGGGTTTTATGGCATTTAAGACCTGGTCGTCCCTTAACGAATCGAGCGATTTGCGGTCGATGTTCTGCACGTCCGAATCGACACCATCGGTCAGGACGATGATCGCTTTGCGGCGGCTTTTTTCTTTTGAGAGTTTATCGAGCGCAAAATCGAGAGCTTTGTAAAGCTGGGTTTTGCCACGTCCATTCGACACAGCAATAGAATTTGCGATGATGCCCTGATCGGTCGTGAAATCATTACGCAGATTTATTTTGTCGTAAAACTCGACTACCGCGACGCGGTCATTTGGCGAAAGAGCATCGATAAATCTAACCGCGGATTGTTTGATGACTTGACGAAATCCAAGTGTCGATCCGCTCATATCGAGCATTATCACTACGCTAAACGGGGCCTCGCTTGGCTCAAACCGGGTTATCTGTTGTTTTACACCGTCCTCGAAAAGGTCAAAGCTGTCTTTGTTAAGGCTTAGGATCGGGCGGCCCCGCTGATCAACGACGCCGACATTTAGCCGAACTATCGACGAATCCACACGGATAGGGTCGTCGTCCTGGGCGGTAACGGTGATGATGCCAAAAAGTAATGCTGTAACGAGAAATATCGCTTTGGACAAGCTCATAACGAAATGTTAGCAATTTGACGCATAGAATCGAAACACGGTTGTATGCCCAGTACTCTAAATGCTTAACAGATTACGATTTATGGTTTATAATCGTTTCAACTTCGAAATGTGCCGGTTGCCCAAAGCAATTCTAATTGTTGAATGGCTTAGGTTGTGAGGAAACTGATGTTTTTTCGCCCGAATTTTTGTGCAAATTGTGGTGAGAAAGTAGAGCGTGCCGATTGGGGATTGCTCACGAGCCGCAGGTTTTGCGCGGTATGCGAATCGGAATTTAAAGGGCAGGATCTGCTGCCGCGAGCGGTTGTCGCGGGTGGGGTTTTGATCGGGATATTTGGCATTGGCGGTTATTTGCGAAGCGGAACGCCAAACGTCGCAGATTTGGTTGCAAAGCCCGCCGCGAAGCAAATAAACCAGGCAACGGCTGTGCAGCAGCCCGCGTCTCAACCGGCGAATATTGAGCCGCCGCGTGCGTCCGAAGTGCAAAGCTCGATGATGGCTCCGCGAACATTGGTCTCGCAGCCGACAGATACGCAACCATTGCAAAAGCCGGTAGAGGAGATCGGGTATCATTGCGGGGCGGAGACAAAAAAGGGAACACCGTGTTCTCGGCGGGTAAAGGGAAATATACGCTGTTATCAGCACAAAGGAATGCCGGCAATATTGCCGCCAGATAAATTAAAGATCGGATAATAACTGAGCATGAAACAAATTGCACCAAATTCAATGATCCAAAACCGTTATCTGGTCGTCCAGATGATCGGCAAAGGCGGTATGGGCGAGGTTTATCTCGCCGTAGATCAACGCCTCGGCAGTGCGGTCGCGTTAAAGCGGACGATGTTCAAGGAAAACCCGGAGCTTGGCGCAGCATTTGAGCGCGAGGCCAAGATTCTCGGGCGTCTTCGCCATCCCGTCTTGACCAAAGTTATCGATCATTTTATCGAGGGTAACGATCAGTATCTCGTGATGGAGCATATCTCGGGCGATGATCTCGGCAAGAGGCTTGAGAGCGCCGGAAAACCTCTGCCGCTAAGTTGGGTGATGTTTTGGGCTGACCAATTGCTCGACGCGTTAAACTATTTGCACTCGCACGAACCGCCGATCATTCATCGCGACATCAAGCCCGAGAACCTCAAGCTGACGGACGACAATCACATCGTCCTTTTAGACTTTGGCTTGTCAAAAGATTTTGATACTAAATCTGAATCGGCGTCGCTAGGCACCGGTAGTGTAGTGGGTTATTCGCCGTACTTTGCGTCGATGGAGCAGGTTCGCGGAACGGGCACCGACGCTCGGAGTGACATTTATTCGCTGTCGGCAACTCTATACCAATTGCTTTCAAACATGATTCCTGCTGATTCGTTGACACGCGCGGATGCGATGCTCGGTGGTATGCCTGATCCCGTTAAACCGCCGTCAGATTTTAATCCTGAGGTGAGCAAAGCAGTGTCCGATGTTGTCCTCAAAGGTATGGCGGTGCGTCAGGACGACCGCTATGATCGAGCCGCCGATATGCAAAAGGAACTGCGCCGGGCGTTTAATCGAACAGGCGGTGCAGAGAAACCATCTGATGTCGATGGTGCGGCAACGATGTTGATAGTCGGAGACGAAGCAACGACTAAGGTAATTACCGAAGCTCCGGCTGCCGAGACCATTTCGGGTCAAGAAACCGAGCATATTCCTGTGATCTCAGTAGCGACCAGTGATGTTGTCGAGGACATAAATGCAGAAGAGACGGTGCCGATCGGTGACCATTTGCACGTCGATGAAACTATTCCGATCGGTGACGTTGCTACGGCCGACGAGGTGAAACAATCCGACATTCAGACACAGGTATTTGCGGCTCCAGTAATTGAGTCTGAGCCGGAACCCGAGATCGAAGAAGAAACTGTTGTGAACGAGCCAAGACCGGCGGTCGAGGCACCGGTCGCGATGGCCGCAGCGGCTGGAGCAACTGCGGTACATGTTGCTTCGCCTCAGCCAAAAAAGAAATCAAAAAGCGGAAGGGTTGTCGGCGGGCTCGTCGGTTTGCTGGCGCTCGCGGCTATCGCAGGGGGCGGCGGTTGGTACGCGTACAATAACTATTATTTACCGTCGCAAGCTCAAGCAACGCCAACGCCTGCAGCGACAGCTTCACCTGCGCCGACCGAGAGCGTGGTTGCGGAGAGTAACAGCAATGCGAATACGAATGCGAATTCGGAAGTGACCCAGACCAATACAAACACGGGCACCAATACAAACAAGATAGTGTTGACCACGCCATCGGAATCGCGGACTGACACTCCTGTGGCGTCAAAGACACCGCCCCCGGCACAGACCACAAAACCGCCAACAGTTAAGGCGACACCAAAACCAAAGGGGCGTGACGACCGCACGACCATTGTTCAATAGTCCGGAGACTGATGCTCATGAAATTATTTAGACAAATATCAATTTTATTTCTACTGCTCGGCGTTTTGTCGGCAGGCGTGATCGCTCAGAGTAAGAAGGATCGGGATGCCGCAAAGAAACTTCAGGAAGCTGGGGATAAAGCGTTTGCGGCTAAAAATTACCGTGATGCCGTCGATAAATACGCACAATCGGTTGCACTCGTATCGACAAACGCCAAAGCGCATTACTTCAAGGGATACGCTCATTACTATTTGCAGGAAAATATCGAGGCGCTAAATGAGTTTGCTCTCGCCCTTAGCCAGGGTTATAAGCCGATCGATATCCACAAAATTCGCACCTATATTTATTATGAAACCAAGAATTTTGACGCTGCCCTGTCCGAGGTAAACAAAGCGCTTGCACTGACACCGAAAGACGTGGTTCTGCTTAAATCGGCAGGCGAGATCAATCTTGGCCGCAACGCGTACACCGCAGCTCTTGATAGCTTTAACAAAGCCGCACAGCTCGCACCAAAGGACGGCGACATTTATTACAACATCGCCCGCATACATTTCGGCCTGAACGACCCGAAATCGCAGGCCGACAGCGCTGAAAAGGCTCTTGCAAACGGAACCCGTTTTGTTGGGGAGACCTATTATCTGCTTGGTGAAGCTCATCAGAAAATGAGAAACACCACACCGGCGATCGATGCGTATCAAAAATCGATAAACGCCAAGCCCGACCTCATACAGTCGTATCGGAACCTTTCAGAGCTATATCGCAGCGAGAATCGATTTAACGATGCGATCAATACTTCTAAACAGGGTTTGAAATTATTCCCAAACGACGGCAATCTCTTTACAGATCTGAGCTGGTACTACAGTCTAGCGGGTGACCCAACGAAAGCGATCGAAGCTGCAAAGGCTGGCATTCAACTGCTGCCAAATCAGCCGATGGCGTACACAAATCTTTGCCGTGCTTATAACGAGACAAGGAGTTTCGAACTCGCCATTACGGCCTGCAACGGGGCGTTGCGTATCGCACCAAATGACGGCGAGACATATTTTTATCTCGGTAATGCTCTCGTTTCGACCAACAAATCGGCTGATGCGACCAAGGCATATGCCAAGGCTGTGACCGGCCTGCTTGATTACACAACAAAGAATCCGGCTTATTCTGATGGCTGGTATTTGCTTGGAAATGCTTATTTTGCTGACCGCCAGTTTGATAAGGCGATCGCAGCTTATCAGAAATGTCTGTCGCTGAGCCCCAAATTTACGAGGGCGATGGCGAATATGGGCATTTGTTATACACGCGTAAAAAACAAGGCAGCCGCGACAGAGCAATACAATAAACTGCTGACGGCCGACCCGGCTCTTGCGGCTCGCGTTAAGGCTGAGATCGATAAGATGTGATCAGCGTCGTTTGCGGGGACGCGTTCCGGTACGGACATCGACGCTTTGAAAGCGGAGGACGACCCGGACGCTATCAGAGCGTTTATCAAGATTTGCGGCAACAAACGGCGAGTAAGCCGGGTCTGACTGGAGTGCTTTTTGTAGTTCTGAGATAGCCTTGCTGTCACGCGAAGGCTCGACAACCTCAGATATTCGGGCAAGCCCGTTGCCAAATACATCTGCCACCACGACGACCTCATCATCTTTCATGCCGCCGCGAACAAGCGATTTGGTCAATGCGATCAACGCACCCTGTGGATTGACGCTTGGCGATTCGCTTGAAATATCGAGCCGAGTTTTGGCGTAATCCGACGCCGAAAGGGAGTCGCGATATTGAACCTTGAAAGGATCGCGATTGGTCGCGAGCATAACCGTGTCAGTACCCGAAGGGTTTGACGCGGTCATAACGCTACGGTCCCGCATACCCGAAAACATCGTCGTCAGTAGCGTGAACGCCATCACGAGCGTCGCCATTACGCCGACCGCATACGGCATTATCCGCATATTAAAGACCGCTCGCATCTGACCTGAGACGGGAAGCCATGAATGTTTTTCGCGACGGAGCTCGGTTCGAACAGAGCGTTTTAGCGAATCTTGCAGAGAGACAGAAACTGCTGGACGTCCCAATTGCCTGAGCGAAATCTTTATCGCAGCCATCTCAGCAAACTCCTGGCGGCAAACAGGACATGAATCCAGATGGGCTTTGACATGCGTTTGCTCGCCGCCGGTCAGGATACCGTCAGAGTATAGAGCGAGTTCAGTTTTTATTTCCGAGCATTTCATTGCTGTGAAAATCTTGACGCGAATGGCTGGCTGGCCCCGGTTGTCGCCTGCGAATCAGGTGACAATGCTTGTGCTGTGATCCGGTATTTAAGATCGGCGGCGATTTCGGTGATCTTGTGATCGATGTTGCTGGTCGATTCAAACAACCGCCGATTTTCCGCTTTTCGTGACTCCAAAACCCAACTCTCGCTCTCTCTTGACCTATCGTTTGGCACCGATTTATTTAGTCATTGAAAAATGAGACCGGGGCGAGTCAACCATTCCCGTCAATTGTCAAAAATCCTTTAGTCTCCGCCGCAGTTCGTCGCGGCCGCGCGATATACGCGATTTCACTGTCCCAAGCCCGACGCCTAACGTTGCGGCCGTTTCGTCATAACTTAACCCTTCGATGTCGCACAGGATGACCGCCTCTCGATAGATCTCCTGCATATCCTGCAGCACCGTGTGGATCGCATATTCGCGTTCGCGGGTGAGCGCGGCGTCCTCAGGGCTTATCGAATCATCGGCCAGCGTATCCGAAAATCTCGTTTCCGAATCACCGAGGGTTGCATCCAACGAGATCGTCACATCACGCCTGCGGCGTTTCCACCAACGAAAACGGTTTCGCGATTCGTTGATCGCAATTCGAAAAAGCCAGGTCTTTAGCTCTGAGTCGCCTCGAAAGCTTTTGATCGCTTTTAATGCCCGCAGAAATGTGTCCTGCGTAAGATCGCTCGCTTCTTCGGGGCTTTCGGTCAACCGGTAGAGCATCGCGTAGATGTCACCCGAATAACGGTCGATCAGCGTTTCAAATGCGGCCTCTTCGCCAGCTCGTAATTTGTCAATAAAGGCAATTTCTTCGCTTGCGTGTGCGGAGATAACAGGTGCAGACACTACGCCCTGTCCGATCTTGTCGTCGTCAAATGTGATCGACTTGAACAACGTCATCGCCCGCCCTTTCGCATTCTCTCCGTAGAGAAGCTCTCAAATTGCCTGCCCGCTTTTTTGCGAGCTATACATATTAGACACCCTCTACGGGAATTAGTTCCCATAAAAATTTCACGTCTAATATTTTTATCGATCGGTGCCATTTTGATAATTACCCTTTACTTATTTGCTCTAGCGGCCGTTTTACGCTAAATTAACTCTTTTGCAAAGGGCTTTGTATGCCCGATTATATAACGATAGAGCAAGCAGTTATTGCAGTTTTTTGAACGATGTCACGAAAAAAGAGAAGATTTGAACAGTTAGAGGCGGCCGCAGCAATCCCTGAGGAAAAAAAGACCTATGTTGACCCGTTTCAGCAACAGGTAATCCCTAAGATCGAGGGCTTTGGCAAAAAGTTTGAGGGCAAGGGCCGAACGATACTTTATGGCCTCGGTGCGCTACTCGTTTTGGTCATTATCGTCGTTCTTTTTATGCGGTGGAACGGCCGCTCAAATAGTGCCGCACAGACCGCACTGGGAAAAGCCATCGAGACATCACAAGCTCAGATCTCTGCAACCGGAGCACAGCCCGGTTCGACGGCAAAAACTTTTAAGACTGAAAAAGAACGCTCTGACGCGGCTATCGCGGAGTTTCAAAAGGTCGTCGATACATACGGCGGTTCTGTTGGCGAAAAAGCCAAATACTTTATCGCGGTCAACAAGCTGATGTCGGATCGTGCGGCCGGCATTACTGAGCTTGAGGGAATTTCGACCGGCAGTTCCGAAACGGCAAAGCTTGCAAAATTTGCGTTAGCTCAGACACGTGCTGACGATAACAAAGTCGATGAAGCGATCAAGCTGTATCAGGAGCTTGCGGCGATGGCGGACCCGGTCGTGGCGAAGGATACGGTTAATTTCGAACTTGCTAAGCTTTACGAAAAGCAGGGCAAGAAACAAGAGGCCGCTGACATCTGTTTCAACATTGCTAAGGCGGCAAGCGAAGCAAAAGACCTCGATGGAAAGCCGGTCCGTATGACCGAGACGGCCACGAACGCAAAGGAAAAGCTCAAAGAGCTAGATCCCGAGCGTGCCAAGCAGATCGTAGATCCGACGCCTGAGTCGCCATTTGGCAACGGCTAAATTTTACGAGAAACCCGCCCGCAATCGTACTTTCTAAAGTGCATTGGAAACAAGAGGGCAAAATTTGAGCGATCTTAAACCGACAGACCTGAGCAGTATCAAAGCGGCGGATGAAACATCTGCCGCCGCTCAACCCGCAGAGCCGATCACGATACGCGTCTCGCCCCACAGCTATTTCACCGCATTATTCTTAGGCACATTTCTTTCGGCACTGCTTTTCTATCTAGAGATAGACATTGCGGGCTTTGCCGCCTTTGGCATTTCGTGGATCGTGCTGCCTTTTCTCGCTTTGCGCGACCGCATCAGTTTTGACGGAAAGAGCTTGCAGCGAACAGGGTTGCTGCCGCGTCTGTGGTCATGGTTTAACGGTTCACGCCGCCGGCTTAGGATTACAGACATCGAACAGGTTGAAACACAATCGATCCGTGCGTTAAAGCGCGGCGGCACCGTCCACTATCGATATCGCACTATACTTCGCGGCAAAGGCCTGAGCATCGCGATCGCGTCCGGCGGCGAAGATTTTCGCCGGATGATAAAGGGTATTTTGCCAAAGCTTGAAGAGAACGCGTTGGACGTACGGTCGC
>JBEBGA010000057.1:0-12059 GCA_040081695.1 Pyrinomonadaceae bacterium | reverse complement strand
AGTAAAAGAAAACGGGCACCAACTTGATGCCCGTAAACTACTGTAAACATTGGCTCCGCAGGTAAGACTCGAACTTACAACCCTTCGGTTAACAGCCGAATGCTCTGCCATTGAGCTACTGCGGAATATGGCACGCCGACGCGAACGAGGGCGAACATAAAGATTAGAAATTTGGGCAATGGATGTCAAGCGCATTTGTGGGTAGGGATGATAAAGTAGAGGCGATGGCAAAAAAGGTTGAGATCAAGACTTCGGAAAATGATGCCAGCGTAGAGGATTTCCTTAATGCTGTCGAGGACGAACAGCGTCGGACCGATTCGCTTCGTGCTCTTGAGATATTCAAGAAAGTTACCGGCGAGCCGCCAAAAATGTGGGGCACGGCGATCGTCGGGTTTGGCAATCGCAAGGTTTACCGCAGCGATGGCGGAGAGCTTGACTGGCTCATCACCGGATTTTCCCCGCGAAAGACGAGCCTTACGCTCTATGTGTTAAACGGTGCCCCAAAACAGGAGGAGTTGCTCGCAAAGCTCGGCAAACACAAAGCCTCAGGCGGCTGTCTGCACATTAAAAAGATGTCGGATGTAGATGAAAATGTGCTTGCGGAGCTGATCTCGGCGTCGGTTGAGAAAGCTAAGCAGTAGTGTTCAGGCTACAAGCATTCCGATTCTGACAAATCAGTTCACTGAAAGTATAATCGCTGTATCACGAAAAAGAACCCGGTCGCTATGGCTCCCGGTTCTGACTTAAGGAGCGATTTTTTTGCAGCACGAAACCATAATAATTCTCGATTTTGGGTCGCAGTACACCCAGCTTATCGCACGGCGGGTGCGGGAGCAGGGCGTTTATTGCGAGATACATCCGTTTCATTTGTCGGCGGAGGCGATCGCCGCAAAACGGCCGATGGGCGTGATCTTGTCTGGCGGGCCGTCAAGCGTGACTGACGAGGATGCTCCGCGCGTCGAGAACGGTTTTTACGATAAGATCGGCGTTCCGATCCTTGGTATTTGTTATGGTATGCAGCTCGTCGCGGCTGACCTTGGTGGTGCGATCGAGCCGGCGGCGAGACGCGAATACGGCCACGCAAAGGTCAAAGTGCTAAGCGGAGCGACGGCGTTGTTTAACGAGCTGCCGTTCGAACTAGACGTCTGGATGAGCCACGGCGACCACATGACGCGGCTGCCTGACGGGTTTAGTCCAGTCGCGACCAGCGAAGATATCCCGACCGCCATCGAGAACGCAGAACGCGGTATTTACTGTGTCCAGTTTCACCCTGAGGTGTCGCATACGCCGCTTGGGAAAGAAATAATCCGAAATTTCTTATTTGAGATCTGTAAATGCAAAGGCGACTGGACGCCCGCGCAGTTTATCAAGGAAGAGGTCGATAAGATTCGCGACATGGTCGGGCCGACGGGTAATGTCGTTTGCGGGCTGTCGGGTGGTGTCGATTCGACGGTTGCTGCTGCGCTTGTGCACGAGGCGATCGGTACACGGCAAACGTGCATCTTCGTCAATAACGGCCTTTTACGGGCAGACGAATTTGAAGACACGCTCAAGCTCTACAAAGACCATCTACAGCTCAACGTCATCGGGGTCGATGCGAGCGAGGATTTTTATGCGGTGCTCGATGGCGTTGTCGATCCCGAGTTAAAACGGAAAGCGATCGGTGCTAAATTCATCGATGTGTTTGACGCTGAGGCGAAAAAGATCGGCGATGTGAAATGGCTCGTTCAAGGAACGCTGTACCCTGACGTGATCGAATCGGTGTCGCTTCGCGGTTCGTCCGTAACCATCAAATCGCACCACAACGTCGGTGGCCTGCCGGAAAAGATGGACCTAAAGCTCATCGAGCCACTTCGTGAGCTATTCAAAGACGAGGTCCGTCTGATCGGAAAAGATCTCGGGATTCCCGACGAAATTCTCCAACGGCATCCATTCCCCGGTCCCGGACTAGGTGTGCGTATTCTCGGCGACATCACGCCCGAAAAAGTTGAACTACTTCAAAAAGCAGATCGCATATTTATCGCAGAACTAAAAAACTTTGGCATCTACGGCGATGTCTGGCAAGCCTTTGCCGTGCTGCTGCCGATCCAATCGGTCGGCGTGATGGGCGATTTTCGCACTTACGAAAAGACCGTCGCTCTGCGAGCCGTTACATCAACCGACGGCATGACCGCCGACTGGGCACGTCTGCCGCACGATTTCCTCGCTGCCGTATCGTCTCGCATCACAAGCGAGGTTCGAGGCGTTAATCGCGTGGTGTACGACATCTCGTCCAAACCGCCGTGCACGATCGAGTGGGAATAAAATGTTTGGTCCGGTCCGGACCAGATGGACCAAGATGGACCAAGGTGGACCATGATGAGGTATTTCATCTGCTCGGTAACTCATCGTCAATGGCGAATCGAATAAATGACTGACCAAACCGTTAGCATCGTTGAGTTTCGCAATGTCGGCTACGCAATAGCTGGCCAGCACATACTCGATGGTATTGACTTACTGGTTGCTCGTGGTGAGATATTGATCTTGCTTGGCGAATCCGGCTGTGGCAAAACGACTACGCTTAAACTTATCCATCGCCTTATCGAACCGACAACGGGCGAGGTGATCATCGAAGGCAAACCGGCCACAAAATGGGATGCCATCGCCCTGCGTCGGAGCATCGGCTATGTGCTGCAGGACGGCGGACTATTTCCGCATATGACGGTCGGGGACAATGTCGGGCTTACATTGAGTCTGCTTGATACCGATGGTGAGGTTATCTCAAAACGGGCGAACGAGATGCTCGACCTCGTCGGGCTCGATCCGGCGAAATTCGTTGATCGATATCCGCACGAGCTTTCGGGCGGGCAGCGTCAGCGTGTCGGGGTTGCACGAGCCTTAGCGTCCGATCCTGATCTGCTGCTGCTCGACGAGCCATTTGGTGCACTCGACGCGATCACGCGGACCAACCTTCAAAAAGAATTTGCAAAGCTCGTCCGCGAACTCGGCAAAACCGCGGTTTTTGTCACCCACGACCTGCACGAAGCGATGCTGCTGGGAACTCGGATCGCGTTAATGGAAAAGGGGAAGATCGTGCTGCTTGAGGATGCTGAGGGATTCAAACATTCAGACGTGCCGCTTGTGCGGGCGTACCTTGATACAGTTGCGATGCCCGCGTGATCGGGCGAAATATACAAAAAAATTATGAGCAAAACAGATCAAAACAGACGTGAATTTTTGAAAACGGGTGCGGCGGGACTTGCTACGCTGGCTTTGTTTGGCAATGTTAAGGGTAAGGTGGTTGACGCTGATCCGTATCCAGAATTGGTCGAGGTCACGATACCGCAGCTGCAGGCAAAGATGAAGTCCGGCGAGCTGACCGCTCGGCGGCTGACCGAGATGTACCTTGAGCGGATCAAGCAGATCGACGGTAAAACGCTGTCGGTGCTTGAGATAAACCCTGATGCGCTTGCCATTGCCGATCAGCTAGACAAAGAGCGTAAGAAAGGTAAAATTCGCGGGCCGCTGCACGGCATCCCGGTTTTGATCAAAGATAACATCGAAACGGCCGACAAGATGCTCACGACCGCAGGTTCGCTTGCACTTGTTGACGCTCCGACGCCAAAACATGACGCATTCGTTGCGGAAAAACTCCGAAAAGCTGGAGCCGTGATCATCGGAAAAACAAATCTTAGCGAATGGGCAAATTTCCGTGGAAATCCGCGTGGTAATCGCGGAACAAGCGGATGGTCGGGACGGGGCGGGCAAACCAACAGCCCTTACTTTCTCGATCAAAATCCTTGTGGTTCGAGCTCCGGTTCGGGTGTTTCGATCTCGGCAAATCTGGCAGCAGCGGCAGTCGGGACTGAGACGAATGGTTCGATCATTTGCCCGGCCAATACAAACGGCCTCGTCGGTATTAAACCGACTGTCGGCCTCATCTCACGCAGCGGCATCATCCCGATCTCACACACACAGGACACCGCCGGGCCGATGACGCGGACCGTGACGGACGCTGCGATAATGCTCGGGGCAATGGCCGGACGCGACAAGCACGACGCGGTCACGAGCGACGCGGATAAAAAAGCGGCTAAAGATTACCCACAACTTCTCGACCCAAATGGCCTCAAAGGTGCGCGCCTTGGCCTCGTCATGCAGTTTATCCAAGGGCGTACGGCGGATCAGGCCAAGGCTTATTACAAGCCTTTCATCGACAAACTGCGTGATGCCGGCGCGACTCTCATCGACGTGACATTTGCGGTGGATTACAGCAAGGTCCAGACCGAGCGGCTTGATGTGCTGCTTTATGAATTTAAGGCCGATCTCAACAAATATCTGGCCGGTCGCGGTTCGAAATACAAAACGCTCGCCGACCTGATCAAATTTAACGACAACAACAAAGAGCGGGAATTGCAGATATTTGGACAGGAGCTATTTATCCGGTCCCAAGCCAAAGGCGATCTCACCGAAAAGGCATATCTCGACGCTCTCGCAACCGTAAAACGCGTTGCTCGCGAAGACGGCATTGACGCCGTGATCGCAAAAGACAAACTCGATGCACTCGTGACGCCGACCGGCGGCTCGACCTGGGCGATCGCCGCAACCGCCGGTTATCCGTACATAACGGTACCGCTCGGGCTTCGTGAAATACCCGCGTCAACCAACGCGACAGGTGCTCCGATCCCGGGATCGATTCAGGCGACAGGCATGGCGTTTTTTGGAAAGGCTTGGTCGGAACCGTCTTTGATCAAATACGCCTACGCGTTCGAGCAACTGACCAAAGGCCGCGTTGTGCCGCAATTTTTGCCGACGTTTCCCAAGAAGACTTAGATGACGGAGTTTCTCCATTTTCTGCGTGTAAATTGGCTCGAACTGCTCACGCTGACCCGCGAGCATATCTTCCTTGTCGTTATTTCGACGGGCTTCGCCGTGCTTTTCGGCGTGCCGCTTGGGATATTGCTGACGCGGATCAAGTCTTTGCAAACGCCTATTCTCGGGTTTGCGAATATCATGCAGACGGTACCGAGCCTCGCGCTGTTCGGTCTGTTGATACCGATCCCCTTTATCGGAGGTATCGGTGCACGAACGGCGATCATCGCTCTTGCGCTGTATGCTCTATTGCCGGTCATTAGGAACACGGTAACGGGAATTCTCGGCATCGACCCAAGACTGCGTGAGGCTGCGGTCGCGATGGGAATGACCGGTGGACAGATGCTGCGGATAATCGAATTGCCGCTCGCGATACCGGTGATATTGACCGGAATTCGCGTGGCGGTTGTGATCTCGGTCGGTGTCGCCACGGTCGCGGCGGCGGTTGGTGCGGGCGGGCTCGGAACCTACATCTTTCGCGGCCTTCGGCAAAATGATAATAATTTGCTGCTTGCGGGAGCACTCGCCTCGGCGTTGCTGGCCTTGTTGTGCGACTTTGCTCTAGGACAGTTTGAAAAGAGCTACGCAATCGGCGAGCGGGCGTCATCGCGGCGGCGGTTTGTTGGTTTGGGTGTTGTTGCGGCGTTGGCCTTCGTGGTTGGGATTGGATTTTTGCCCTATTTCAGATCTGAAATTTCAAATTTGAAATCAAGATCAGGCGAGGAAAAGAAAATTGTCGTCGCCTCAAAAGATTTTACTGAATCGATCATACTCGCCGAGATCCTTTCTCAAATGCTTGAAAAACGCGGAATGACCGTCGAGCGTAAATTGGAGCTTGGCGGTAATCTTGCTCATGACGGGTTGCTCTCTGGTCAGATCGATGTCTATCCCGAATACACGGGCACGGCCTATACTGCCATCCTAAAACATCCGCCGATCACCGATCCGCAAGCGGTTTATGATCAAACGAAGGCCGAATACGCGGACAAATTCAAATTGTCCGTAAGCCCGCCGCTTGGGTTTTCTAACGATTTTGCGATCCTTGTTCGGGGAGAAGTGGCGCGAAAGAATAACCTTAAAACCATCTCCGACGCTGTGCCGCTTGCAAATAACTGGCAGGCGGGATTTGGCCAGGATTTTATGTCGCGGGCCGATGGCTATCCCGGATTCAAAAAGGCTTACGGCTTTGAGTTTGCTAAACAGCCGCGTGAGATGGATCTGTCGCTAACGTATCGGGCTCTGCAATCAAGCGAACTCGACATCATCGCCGGCAACTCGACCGACGGCCTTATCGCCGCCCTTGATCTGTTTCAGCTCGCAGACGACAAAAACTATTTTCCGCCGTATCAGGCTGTATTTATTTCAAGACAAGATGTCGCCGAGACACTCAAAGAAACTCTAGACAAACTAAACAACGCCATATCGACCGACGAGATGAGGCGGCTGAATTATGAGGTTGACGGTAAGAAACGCACGCCCCGCGAAGTTGCGGCTGACTGGGTAGGTAAAATTTAGCTTGCTAATTAATTACAAACGCGCTAATCTCATAGTTTGATAATTCCGTATCTCATACGTCGACGGTAAATTCGCCTATATGTTTAGGCGTAACAGATAGTTCGAGAACGGTCCGTTAATAACTGTTAGAAGATGTTCCCCGGCAGGGTGAACTCCTCGAACGTAGATCCTTCCTTGCTACCGTTACACTGAAGAACACTCCGCGTTAGTACTTCTTATTACATCCCGAAGAATTTTGTTCGGAACCGTACTCGTGGGCCACTAGTGTGCTTACAAGCGTATGGCGTCAGGTGAATTGTATATTCGCTTGATCGACGCGGACCATCCTTCAGTAGATAGAGATTTTAATCACAAATGAGTTTTAAAGATTTAGGCTTGCAGCCCTTTTTGTTGGGCCGTTGCGAGTCGTTGGGTTTTACAGAGCCTACACCTATTCAAAAACAGGCTATTCCCATCGTATTTGAGGGCGGCGACATTATCGCGACCGCCGAAACCGGAACCGGCAAGACGGCCGCGTTTCTTTTACCAATATTGCAGCAGATCGACGTCAATCAGCAGAAGGGGACGACCGTCCTGATCCTGTCACCGACGCGTGAGTTGGCTAATCAGACAGACGCGGCTTGCCGCGAGCTGGCACCAAAGCATATTCGCTGTACGGCGATCATTGGCGGTTCGGGTTATAAGGCCCAGATGGACCAGCTGCGTCGCCGGCCAAATATCATTATCGCCACGCCCGGACGCTTGCTCGATTATATGGAGCAGGGGCTGATCGATTTTAGCAAGATGACGACGCTCGTTTTGGACGAGGCCGACCGTATGCTCGACATGGGCTTTATGCCGTCGATCCGACGTATCGTTAAGGCAATTCCGGCAAAACGTCAGACGCTGTTTTTCTCGGCGACAATGTCGAACGAGATCGAACATATCGCTCTGACGTTGTTGAAAGATCCAGAGTACGTCGCTGTAAGCAAACGCGGACAGACGGCTGCTCTGATCGAACAGACGGCTTATCCGGTTGCACAGCAATCAAAAATGCCTCTGCTGCTCGATCTTTTGGACAAGGAAGATTTTGATCGCGTACTTGTTTTTACACGCACAAAACGCGGTGCTGACCGTATCGCTCATGTGCTCGAAAAGCGTTCGCACAAATCGAACCGCATCCACGGCGACCGTTCGCAGGCACAGCGTGAAGCGGCGCTTCGCAGCTTCAAATCGGGCCACACAAACGTGCTGGTCGCAACCGACGTTGCGGCACGCGGCATCGATATCGATTCGGTTTCGCATGTGATAAACTATGATATACCCGAGGCGCCCGAGGATTACGTCCATCGCATTGGCCGTACGGGCCGCGCGGGTAATAAGGGCCGAGCGATCACGCTATTTACGATCGCCGAAGAGCATTCGATGCGGGCAATTGAAAAATTGACTGGCCAAAAGGTCGAACGCGTCCTGCTCGAGGGTTTTGGCGGACACGATATGCCGATGGGCCTCATCAAAAAGCCGGCTCCGGCAAAACGTGCATTCAGATCGTTTGGAGGCCGTCGCGGTAGGTAGGTAAAATTTATGGCAGTTAAGAAAGAAGTTTATGCGGTCGATGGTTCGATCGAGATGATGTGCTCGTCGTGTGACAGCGACCAGGCACACACGATCATGACCGTTACCAAACAGGGACAGATCACAAAAGCGGCTTGCGCGACCTGTGAGACCGTCAGCACATTTACACGTGGTGTCAAAACCTCGGTTGGCGGCGGTACCGGCAAGGCGGCTTCGCCGTATGATCGGACCCGAAAATACAAAAAAGGCCAGGCGATGACTCACGACAAATTTGGCCGCGGCGAAGTAACCGCTGTCATCGAACCGCACAAGATCGACGTCTTATTTGGTGACCAAACAAGACGTATGATCCACGATCAGACCTAATTAGTCAGTTCTAAACAAGAAAATGCCGCGAGATCTTAATTGATCTCGCGGCATTTCTATTTTGTGAAGTTAATCTACTTGCGTCCGCCACGCAGGATCAATCCCAAAACCAACCCGACCGCTGCTGAGATGAGTATCGTCTGGCCCGGCTTTTGGCGGGCAAATTCTTTTGCGTCCTCAACCAGCTCTTTTGGATCTTTGTCCTTGAGCTCGTTAAATTTTTCGCCTGCCTGAGCAAATTTATCGTTGGCAAAATCGCGGGCCTTACCGGCCGCGTCCTGAATCTTCTGTCCGTATTCCTGTGCGTGCATCTTTAATTCTCCTAAAAATTCGTCCTGCTCGACCTTTTCTGTAAAAGGTTCATTTGACAGCACTAAACCCTGCTCCAGTTCCTGTTCCGCCTTTTTTACTTCTGCTTCAAATTCCGACATGATCCGTTGTTCCTCCGAATAAATAGTATAAATGCTAAGGCAAAACTCTTGTTTTGCCACTTGTAATGCGCCCTCTCAGATGAAGCGGGCCGCCATAAAGTTGTAACGAAATTTTGCGGTCGATTGTTCGATTTCTTTGCGTCGTTTGCGTTCTTAGCGGCTTTGCGGGAAACCGGCCTTTTATAACGCAAAGAGGCCAAGTTCGCAAAGGAAAGCCAAAGTTAAGAAAGGCCATGAGATTACCGCTCATTGATTTTCCCGCTGGTAATTACTAATCTTTAGTTTTGCCGCCATGCTCAATATCAGATCTATCGAACTCACCGAGATAAACCTGCCGCTGGTCCATTTTTTTGAGACCAGCTTTGGCAGGACGTATGAGCGACGGATAATTTTGGTGCGGGTTGAGGATGAGGACGGCGCCGAAGGCTGGGGAGAGATCACCTGTGGCGAATCGCCGGGTTATTCGGACGAATGGACCGATTCGGCCTGGGCAACCGCAGAACAGATACTCGCCCCGATGGTCGCCGGTAAAGAATTTGAGTCGGCGGCGGGCGTTTGGGACGCAATGAAATGGGCACGCGGCCACCGGATGGCAAAGGCGGGAATTGAAACTGCCTGTTGGGATCTCGAAGCCAAAAAACTCGGCGTTCCGCTCTGGCGGCACCTCGGCGGTGTCAATCAAACCATCGAGTGCGGCGTTTCGATCGGTATTCAGGACAGCGTTGAGCAGCTTTTGGAAAAGATCCGCATTGAATTAGAGGCCGGTTACAAACGAATCAAGATCAAGATCTCGCCGTCGTGGGATTATGATGTGATCAAAGCCGTCCGCGCGGAGTTTGGCGATATCTTGCTGATGGGCGATGCAAATTCGGCATACACGCTCGATGACATCGACCTGCTCAAGAGCCTCGACGAATTTAATTTAATGATGCTCGAACAGCCGCTGCCTTACGACGACATCATCGATCACGCAAAACTACAGGCCCAGATCACGACGCCGATCTGCCTAGACGAGCCGATCAAATCACCCGAGGACGCACGAAAAGCCATCGAACTAAAGTCCGGCAAAATTATCAACCTAAAAAACGGCCGCGTCGGCGGTCACACGCAGTCAAAATTAATCGAGCAGGTCTGCCGCACCGCAGGAATGCCGGTCTGGTGCGGTGGGATGCTCGAATCCGGCATCGGCCGCGCACACAACATCGCCATCTCAACCCTCGCCGGCTACACAATGCCCGGCGACGTTTCAGCCAGCAAACGCTATTGGCACGAAGACATCATCGAACCGGCGGTCGAGGTTTCTGCCAATGGAACGATCACTGCCCCGGAAGGGCCGGGAATCGGGTTTGAAGTTGCAACAGACCGAATCGATAAAGGGAAGATACAACGTGTTGTTATTGCATGATGTCAACGATTGAACTGAAATGGGCAGACCGAACGCTCGGAGGCGCTCAAACGCCTCGCAGGTTTCTCGATTTCGTGATTAATGGCGAGTCGCTATATCAGAAATTGGGCGATGTTATATCTCCGCTAGGCTGGCTGAGCGCTGAAGAAACTCGGAAGATCGTTAACCGATTTCTACGTAGAGAACCAGCGGATTTTCTGAACGACCGAACTAGCATTTATGTTTGCCCGGAGTGTGGAGATTTGGATTGTGGTGCGGTGTCCGCTGTGATTGAGCGGATTGGTGATGACATTATTTGGCGTGATTTTGGTTACCAGAATACTTACGATGACACCATCCATTTCGAAGATTACGAAGATGTCGGTCCATTTACCTTTAACGCAACTGAATATTACAACGAGATAACAAAAGCCTTAGAAAAGCAAACATGAGTAACGAAGCAAACAAGATCATCTTTTCGATGGTCAAAGTATCTAAGTTTTACGACAAAAAGCCTGTCCTCAAGGACATTTACCTCTCGTTCTATTACGGGGCGAAGATCGGTGTGCTTGGGCTAAACGGCGCGGGTAAATCTTCGTTGCTGCGGATCATAGCGGGCACGGACAAAGATTTTAATGGCGAGGTCGTTTTCTCGAAAGGGTATTCGGTCGGCTATCTTGAACAGGAGCCAAAGCTTGACGAGACAAAGACTGTGCAGCAGGTCGTCGAGGAAGCGGTGCAAGGGACGGTCGATCTGCTCAAAGAGTTTGAGGAGATCAACGCCAAGTTTGCCGAGCCGATGGATGACGACGCAATGAACGCGCTGATCGAACGTCAGGGCGAGGTGCAGGAAAAGCTTGATCACGCGGACGCTTGGGACCTCGACAGCCGTCTCGAAATGGCGATGGATGCGCTTCGCTGCCCACCGCCTGATACGGTTGTTAAAAATCTTTCGGGTGGAGAAAAACGCCGTGTCGCTCTTTGCCGTCTGTTGCTGCAAAAGCCTGACATTTTGCTGCTTGACGAGCCGACCAACCACCTAGACGCCGAGAGCGTCGGCTGGCTTGAGCTGCATTTGCAAAAGTACGAGGGTACGATCATCGCGGTCACGCACGATCGGTACTTTCTGGACAACGTCGCGGGCTGGATCCTCGAACTTGAGCGCGGGAATGGATATCCGTACGAAGGGAACTACACCTCTTGGCTAGAGCAAAAGAGTGCTCGTCTCGAGCAGGAAGCTCGCAGCGAAGACAAGCTGCAAAAGACACTCGACCGCGAACTTGAATGGATCCGGATGGGGACAAAAGGCCGTCACGCCAAGGGAAAGGCACGTATCCGAGACTATGAAGAGCTCGTTGCGACCAAAGCCGAAGAGCGTGCCGACGCTCTCGAGATCTACATTCCGCCCGGCCCGCGGCTTGGCGACATCGTCATCGAGGCGCACGGAGTTTCAAAGGCGTACGGCGATACGGTGCTGTTTGAGAATCTTGATTTCTCGCTGCCAAAGGGCGGCATTGTCGGCGTCATCGGCCCGAATGGTGCAGGTAAAACGACGCTGTTTCGTCTCATTACCGGGCAGGAGACGCCCGACGCAGGAACCTTTAAGGTCGGCGAAACGGTCAAGCTTGGTTACGTCGATCAGTCGCGCGACACTCTCAACGCCGAAAAGAATGTGTTCGACGAGATCTCGGATGGTTTGGACAACGTGACGCTGGGTACGCGCATTATGAACGCTCGAACCTACGTTTCTAAATTTAATTTTTCGGGTGCAGATCAGCAAAAATTTGTCGGCCAGCTTTCGGGCGGCGAACGCAATCGCGTCCATCTGGCAAAAATGCTCAAAACCGGTGCCAACGTCATCTTGCTTGATGAGCCGACAAACGACATCGACGTCAATACAATGCGTGCTCTTGAGGAGGCACTCGAAAACTTTGGCGGCTGCGCGGTCGTAATATCACACG
>JBEBGA010000343.1:0-3218 GCA_040081695.1 Pyrinomonadaceae bacterium | reverse complement strand
GGCGTATGTTAATTCTAAATTTGCCGGCATGCGGCAGCTTGTCGGTGTCGTGACGGGCCACTTTAACCGGCCGATCCAGACGCCGGTCCATAATATGCGGGCGGCGACGGAGACGTGTCAAAAATGCCACTGGTCGGAGAAATTTCACGGCGACGAGCTCAAAGTTTTTAACCACTACGCCTACGACGCGCAAAATTCGCTCAACCAAACCCGCATGCTGTTAAAGGTCGGCGGCGGCGATCCAAATTCAGGTCCGGTCGGCGGTATCCACTGGCACATGAACGTCGGCAACGAGGTCACGTATGTCTCTGTCGATGACAAGCGGCAGGTGATCCCGTGGGTTCGCGTCAAAGATCGTACCGGCAACATCGTCGAATACAAAACCAAAGACGCGTCGATGACCGGGCAAGACATAGAGCGTGCAAATAAGCGAAAGATGGATTGCATCGACTGTCACAACCGCCCGACGCACATCTATCTCTCGCCAAACGAAGCGATCGACCGCTCGCTCGACGCGGGCCGCCTGTCCGCCGAGCTGCCGTTTATCAAGGCAAAGGCCGTCGAGGCTCTGTCCGGGCAATACACGACCAATGACGAAGCGGTCGCGGCGATCGGCAGGATCATCGACGAATACTATCGCGCGTCCTATCCGGATCTCGCGGCGTCAAAGCCTGAGTTGATCGCGGCGGCGGTCGCTGAGGTGCGGCACGTCTATCAGACATATTTTTTCCCCGAGATGAAGACCGACTGGCGGGCGCATCCAAACAACATCGGCCACTACAATGCCCAAGGCTGTTTTCGCTGTCATGACGGCCAGCACTTTAGCCCGGAGGGCAAGGTCATCCGCAATGAGTGCAGCATCTGTCACACGACGGTCGATCAGACGTTTCGCGGCAAGACCACCGCCGCAACCGACGGCGTCTTTCGCCACCCGCTCGATCTCGGCGACAAAAACACCTGGCAATGCGCCGCCTGTCACAAAGGCGACCGCACATTCACCCACCCGCTAAACCTCGGCGACATCTCCAAGTTCCAATGCGCCGAATGCCACAAAGGCAACTACCCACGGATCGCGTTTTGAGATCGGATGCGCTTGGAGTCCCGCCTTTAGGCGGCGTTCCGGTGCAGAAGCCTGCACGTTAGTAAGGGCGTAACATCCAACTAGAGCGTCACGCCCTAACTCCGTCCGGGCTTGCGCCATGTATTGCGGCTTGCCGCGTTGCAGTGCGGTGCCGGTTAGGAAAGAAAGGTCGAGAGAATATCTGCGGTCAAGGTACCGCAAAGTGCTGTAAGGATAAACGCTAAGATCGGGATAAATGCCTTGAGGCCACGCGTTTTGAAAAGATGATACGGAAGAATGAACGGCCACGCTAAGTAGAGAAAGAAACCCAGGTCGAGTATCCAGCCGATCCCCAAACGTCGGCAATCATCCCGCAGCCACCACCAAACCGTCCAACCGATTCCCAACCGCGAGATCAACTCGAATGAAAACGGTATAGATATCCCGCGCACTTCGTAAAGCTCCGTAATAAACCACGTAAAAAACGCGAGTGCAAACAAAACGCGGGCTGGGGTTATGAAAGGAGTATTGGTCACAAAGCTATTTTTCGCCGAGAGCATTCATAACAGTTTTCTTCATCGACTTGTACACGCGAACCCCACCTCCGATAAAGACTCCGCGGAGCCTACCACCACGGCCAATGAGGATCGTTTGAGGTACAACTTGATGATTCGTTAACTTGTAGAATGCTTTTACGGTTATCTCAGGGTCGATCGCCTGGGCCAGGCGATAATCTATCTTTCGGTAGTTTCGGAAATAATCGATCCGTTCTTTCGGTTCGGGTTTGCCGTCACCGTCTCCAATGTTGAAGCCAATGATTTCAAGTCCTGAGGAATTAAATTCATTATGAAGTTTCATAAGCTGCTCAATGTCCGGAACGCACGGCCCGCACCACGTGCCCCAGATGTTTACCAGCAGCACCTTTCCGCTATAATCCTCAAGCTTGAACGAGGCACCCACAAGATCCGTCAATTCTCCAGTCCTTAACGCAGTCGGTATTTCAGGATATATGGACGTCAGATCGTCTTGAGCCCTTACGGTAAAGCTTGCTAGAGCAAGTAAGAAAAGGAGGAGAAGCGATTTCATGAGTGCCATTCTAGCAGAAGTCTTGTCCCGCATTACAAAAAAAGGCCGCGAGCATGACGCCCACGGCCTTAGTTTTCCTTAGGGGGAAAGTGCGGCTTAGCGGTCGGCCGCTCGCCCGCCGAAGTATATGCGGAGCGAAGTGTAGGGCAGGTGTGCCCGGTAGTTCATAAACGGCGTCTGGTCGTCTTTGTAGTCGTAGTATTGATAGCCAAAGTTCCAATCTACGTTACGGCTGATGCGGACCACGACGCGGCCCTCAGGCGAGGCGTACGACATCGGATATGACGTGATAAAGTTTGCCGCGGCGATCGTGACCGGCGACGAAACGAGGCTGCCCTGGCCTTTGTCGCGGTTGATGCGATAGCTGGCATAGAGCGAAACGCGGTTTGTCGGTTTGGCTGACACGTCGACGTAAAAGTAGTGGTCACGCATGAAAAACTGGCTAAAACCAAATGCGTAACCACCCGGTGCCCCGCTGATCGGCACGGCGATCGGCGTATAGCTCGTCAGATGACGATAGTTGTAGCCCGTGCTAAACGACAGGTTGGTCATCGGTTCCCAATCGACGGTTCCCGAATAGTAGCGGTTCTTTGTGTTGGTGATATAGCTGACCGTTGACGGCAGGGTGATGGTCGCCCTTGGCAGCGACGCGTTCTCGTTGTCCTTAGACATTGCCGAGAAATTGAGCGAAACCTTATTCAACTTTACACGGCTGCGGACGCGGAAATTGGTGTATTTATAATTCTCTATACGCGTAAAGACATTGTCGGCACGGCCGTGTTCGAGATCCCAATAGATCGTCCAGTTTTTGACTGGCTTGATCTTCATACCGGCGATCAGTGCATGGGTGCTGTTGGTCTCGGCTTCGGCGATCAGCGTCGTTGTCGGCGTGCACGCACCCGTCGTAAAAGTACACGAACGGTCGTAGCCGCTGTTGTTGACCTCGCGTTTGGTAAAACGAAAACCGAGGTGCAGCGAAACTCTGTCGGTGAACTGATAATCACCCTCGACCGTGTTCACAAAACGCCTAAAGCTGTGGACGCGATACGCCGACGAATTGGTCTGCGACCGT
>JBEBGA010000342.1:0-3223 GCA_040081695.1 Pyrinomonadaceae bacterium | reverse complement strand
AAAGTGACGATGAAATCTTGTTTCATTTTGTTTCACCCTGTTTCATGCCTGTTTCACCCTTTTGCAACGGTGTAAAATATTGATAACAAATCGCTTATGGCGATATTTTGGCTCTGTTTCACGATTTTTAAAAAAAACATGCCACATGTGTGCCACAGCGGCGTGGGCAAACCTCGGCCCGACGGCGACTACGGGGCATCGGTAACCGCTCCGAATCCGTTAACTTTTCAAATAGCGCACGGGGTAAATTTGACTATCCCGTATATAAAAATACGTTGCGAGTATAGCACAAACATCTAGGAAAGTCAAGCCGTTTCTAGCGGGAGGTGAAGAGGGTGTTTGAGTCTTAGTGTTCTTTGCGTCTTCATCTCCGTGTTCTCGGTGTCTGAAGGGAGCTTAGCACAAAGGCCGCAAAGGGCGGACACAAAGGGCACAAAAAAGGAAAGCCGCAACGCAATGCGAACGCGACGGCACGTTTGCGAATCAAAAGAAAAATCGCCCCAGAAATAACAGGCCCAGCACGAATATCATCGCGTAGATTATGATTTTGATAAGACTCATTAAATCCTCTATCCTAACCGCGAGCCGTAATGTTCGGTACGAGGCTAAATACGACGCAAAACGCAATTCTATTCCTGCCCCCAGAGCGATGTCAAAAAATCCACGCCCAATTCAGCTAATTCCAGCCGCGTTCGTGCTGATTTTACAATTCTTTACATTTGCGGCGGGGCAGGACTCGGTATCTATAACTGTCCCGGAAAGCGGTACTATTGCGTCAATCTCCGGACAGACGGTCGATTTCGACAGGCGGAGTATGGTGTTTGCGGATACGATAGCGACGCAGTCCGGGTTCTCGACGCGAATCTCTGAACTCAAATTGTATAACAGTGAGGGAGTGCCCATCGCTTATGCCAATCGTGGTGCCGGTGAATTTGCCGCCGCCTCAAGTTTCAAGAGTTGGTCATACAATATCGACCTTACCGGAAATGGATCCCGTTCTGCTGTTGCCAGAACATCTTGGCTGGGTGTTAGATTCGGCGTATTTTTTTTGAATGACTTTCTTCCTCAGCAATCCAGTCTGGGACAATTGAAACGAACAATTGTGAGGTTTGAGATTCCAGTTGGATGGCGGGCGTCCTCTACGGGGCGGATGTCGATAGGGCCCAGTTTTGAGATTTCCGACCTTTCAAACGGGGTCGTTGTAGTCGGTAAAGACTTGCTGGAAATACCGATAGCCCATCCCGGTGGTTCCACCCACATCGCTCTTGATGGAACGTGGAATTTTAGAAACTCTGATACGATCGAGATTTTTAAGGAGGTTCGCGGCTACTATCAGCAGGTTTTTGGAGGGTGGATTCCGGGAGAGATTCAAGTCAACTTTGTGAAATTTCCGATGGCCGTGAATTCAGGAGAATGGGAAGCCGATGCTCGAGGGAAAACCATAACCATATTTTCTTCGGACATGCCCTTTCCCAACCAGTCTGTGCAACGCCTCCACGAGCAGCTTCGCCACGAGATCTTTCACCTTTGGGTGCCGAACGGCGTTAATTTGACGGGGAATTACGATTGGTTTTACGAGGGGTTTGCTTTGTATCAGTCTTTGAAAATGGGCGTCGGGGTTAATCGGATACGGTTTGATGATTATCTTGATACGCTTTCACGAGCCCAAGCGATCGATACTCGTCAGTCGAACAGAACGTCTATGATAGAAGCCTCGCGTAATCGCTGGAACGGCTCGAACACCGATGTTTACGCACGCGGGATGCTGGTGGCGTTTTTGTGTGATCTGGCGATGCTCGATGCTTCGAAAGGGAAGCGTTCGACGAACGATCTGGTTCGGGCGCTTTATGCAAAACACAGCGGAAATGCTCCAAGTCAGGATGGGAACGCTGCGGTCATTGCCTTAATGAAACAACGGCCGGAACTCGTGCAGATCGCGGATCGTTACGTTACAGGTGCTGAAAAACTCGAACTGACGCCTTTGATCGCGGCGGCGGGAATTGAGTTAAATGGCGGAAAACTCACGGTCGTCGCAAAACCAACGGGGCGGCAAAAGGATTTATTGGATAAGCTGGGTTATAATAATTGGCGTAAATTGGCTAACGAGAAGTGATGAAGACACGTTTTCTGGCATTGGTAATATTGGCTGCGGCGATGTGGTCGCAGACGGCTTGCAGCCTCATCGACGGCAGCGTTCTCGGGGCGAGCGACACTGCGACGGTGATCGCAAAGACGGCGCAGATACGCACTTCGTATGCGGTCGTCGCGGCTGATCTGCTCGAGGTGAAACGCGGCGAGCGGCTCGATGTGATCGACGAATTTGAGTTTGAAAAGGTGCGTTGGTACCGCGTCAGAGCCTACGATGATGCTTTGACCGAAGGCTGGATCGAGGCTCAGAACGTGATCACGAGCGGCACTCTTGCGAAATCGCGTGCATTGGCCGACGAATTTCAGAACCAGTCGCCTCAGGCTGCCGGTATCATCCGCTCGGCCTCGAACCTGCGTTCGGCTCCGGACATGAATCCGGAGAATGTTCTGTTCAAACTCGCCAACGGATCGACATTTGAGATCATGGCGTGGAAATTCGTGCCGAAGCAGGATCTGCCCGACGTCGATAACGCTCCGAAGGGCAAGCCTGAGCCCGGCAAACGTACCAAGAACGCCGAGATCGAGGCTGCCAAAGAAGCCGGTGAGCCTGAAAAAATAGATGAGAAATACGACATCTGGTATCAAGTGAGACTCGACCCTGCTGTGTCGCCGGCACCGGCGGGATGGCTGTTTGGCCGGCAGGTCGAGCTGCAGGTGCCGAGCGACATCGTTTTCTTTCAGCACAACAACCGCAAATTCGTCACATGGCAGCGGCTCGATGCCGATTCGGCAAACAAGGTCGGCGTCGGCGACAAATCGCTCGCACCGGGCAGCTGGGTGATCCTGTCGCGAAACAACTTCTCAAAACCGATCGACGGTGTCGAGCCCGATTTTGATTCGATCCTGGTGCTTGCCTTTGATAAATACGACCAGGCTTACTACACGGTCTGGAAATCGACGCCGGGCTTTGAGATCTGGGGACGTCTGCCGCTGAAGGTCGATGGCAAGGGCGACAATAAGACGTTTACGATGTCGCTGCGCAATTCGAACGGGCAGATGGACGAAAAGCGTTTTGTCGTCTTTAAGGACAAGAACCGTATGAAGGTCACACCGCCCGAGGACATCGTCCAATACG
>JBEBGA010000056.1:0-12103 GCA_040081695.1 Pyrinomonadaceae bacterium | reverse complement strand
TGTCGCTCTGACGATGGTCCAGATGATGCGTGGCGTCGTTCAGGGCGGCGGCACGGCGACCGGAGCGAGTGCCGGCGGTCATCCGCTGGCGGGCAAGACGGGAACGGTGAACAACGAAACCGACGTGTGGTTTTTGGGTTATACGCCAACTTACGTGACCGGTGTCTGGATGGGAAACCCGCTGCGAAAAGAATCGCTTGGAGCGGGCATGACCGGCGGCCATGGAGCCGTGCCGTATTTTAATGCGTTCATGATCCCATTCATGAAAAACAAGCCGCGTGAGGTATTTCCCAATGCTCCGCCGATGCCCGCAGATGTAAAACGCGAAATGGAAATGCGTAAACGTGAGGAGCTTGAGTCTCTGCAAGATGCAGATGCAAGTGGAAAACGTAGTGGATCTTACCTGCCGACAGGGCCAAAGACCGATGCTGAGGTTCCGACAGGCGGAACGACCATAACTGATTCTGGCACGACCACGGTAAAACCAACGGATACGACACCGGACCGTCCGCCTATCGTAAAACCCCCGGTGATCCAATCAACCCCGCGCCCACAACCGACGGTGGAAAAACCCGCTGGTGAAAAGCGAAAGGGCAAAAAGGGAGATGGATAAGTCAGAACCCCAGGCGTGAGCGGGGGGGGGTCAGTTCGTGAAATTAAAAGACCGCAGACTCATTTCGAGCTGCGGTCTTTTTGTAATTCTGGCAATCCGCTAACACAGGCGGTTCTGACTTTATCCTACAAACTCGCCAAGGTAATACGGCAACATTCGTCTCCACCAGACCCAGTCGTGATTGACGTCGTGGCCCCACACATCCAGACGATGAGGTATTCCCTTTGAATGTAGCAGGCCCGAAAATTCGCGGCTGCGGTCCGGAGCTTCGAACGAACCCTGCCCGGTCACGATGACGAGCGAATCGGCCTTTTGCAGACGCGGCAAATGATAGTCGTCGTTCATACTGCGGACGTACATATCGGGGTTATTGAAATAGACATTGTCATCGTAATAACCCTTGTCTAGATAGTTGTAGATGTCGTAGCTGCCGCTCATTGCGATCGTACCGCGAAACTCGTCGGAGTGTTTGAGGTAAGTATTCATCGCGAGGAACGCACCCAAACTGGCGCCGGTCGTCAATGGTTTTGCGTCATCGCCGCATTCGTTGCGAATCAGCGGCATGACCTCGTCCATAATATATTTGTCATAACGCGACAGCATCTCGACCTTCCAACCGGGGTGCGATTCACGGTTGAGCAAGCTATATTTATTGACCGAGTTGATCGAATATGCTCGGATCTGACCGGCTTCGATAAAATCTTTGATCGCATCGACCAGATAAAACCTCTCGTACTCAAGGTAATCTGCCGCAGCCGTCGGGAACATCAATAGCGGATACCCCGCGTGTCCGTAAGCCACCAGCGGCATATCCATTCCCAAATTGTGGCTAAACCACGATGTCGTCTCTCGTCGCATTAATTTTATATTTCTCCAGTTACTATTTTGTGATCGTAATTTCGCGGACGGTGGCGTTAAATCCGCCGTTATCCACTATCTTGCCGTCCTTGTCCACCAGCGTCAGGACGACCTTGTGTTTACCCGCTGCCCACCCAGTTATCCAGATCGGCTCCCATTTTTCGATAAACTTTGCCTCGCCGCCGTTGACCGACCAGCTTACGCGATACTCGCCGCCGTCACCTGTCAATTTGGCGTTGCTCAGCCAAAAATCGATCATTACGGCATTTGTATCTTCGCCTTTGTATTCGCCTTTCGGACGGCTGTATGTCAGCAAAGGCTTGGCCGCATCGACCGGTCCGGCGGTTGAATTTTGCATTTCCTTACCCTCGGGCGTCGGTTTTGGCTCCGTGTTGGCATTTGCCATCGTGTTGCCGTTAGCGGTGGTCGTCGGTTTTGTCTTATCAGCACCGCCACCCTTGACGGTAAATTTGATGATCTGAAACGCACCTTCGTTCTTATAACTTTCGTGCCACGGCCTTGAAGGAAAAACCCGCAAGGTGTGTTCACCATCGACCACATTTCGCAGCTCAAATTCGCTACCGAGATTGTAATATGCCTCATACGGCTGATTGTCGAGTATGACATGGATGTGATTTCCGGTGTGGGTTTCCTCGTTCATACCCGGCATATAGCCTTTCAGATCGCCGCCGATCTCGAGTTTTACTTTGACGACCGAGCTCGTGAGCGTAGCGTTCGCCTTCGGCTCCAAAACTTTGATTGTCGGTGCCGCCGCGTCCTGTTCGCCACGAGCCGCCATCAGATCTTTGATCTTTTGCGGCCGCTCGCCAACCGTCAGATTTTGAGCCGCAGGTTTGGCACTGTTTGTATTTGTATTTTGTAAGTTTTGGCTGTTATTAGCCGCTCCGCCGCAGCCCGTAAAAACAAATGTCGAAATTAGAACGATAAATAAAATAACTGCTTTCATTATTATTCCCTCACGCATGAACAGCCTCAGTCGCATTAACCGTCACGGCCTCTGCCTCATACTCAAAAACATCCTTAAAATTCTCGATCAGCCGCGCCTCTACCTCCGCCATATCGACCTCGCGACCGAGCAGTCGTTCGATCGACGTGACCGGCTCGCCTTCGCAAGCGATGATCCAATTGTAATAACTCAGGTCGGTGTTCACATTTAGGGCGAACCCGTGCGTCGTCACCCAACGTTTGATATGAACCCCGATCGCCGCAACCTTGCCCTCGGTCGTGTGGACGCCGGTCAGCCCTTCGATACGAAACGCTTCGATACTGAGATCAGCGAGCGTGCGGATCAGCACTTCTTCCAGCTCACGAACGTATCGATGCACGTCTTCGCGGTCTGGCGAGAGCGAGATCACCGGGTAACCGACGATCTGGCCGATGCCGTGATACGTCACCTTGCCTCCGCGATTTATTTCAAACACCTCAACGCCCAGATTCTTTAGCAATTCGGCCGTCGCCAGCACACCGTCGTTCTTTGACCGCCGCCCCATTGTAAATGTATGCGGGTGTTCAAGCAGCAACAGATGGTCGGTTTCCCGCCGCGCTATCACCTCAGCCTCAAGCTCTTTTTGCAGCTCCAGCGAATTTGCATAGCCAACCCGCCCAAGCCTGTGTACCTCTAAATAACGCTGAGACATTGTCTCTATGATAAAATTTTTATGACCGATTGAACAGGAACGAACGTTATGAGACATTTTCGACTATTTGCATTCGCGATGCTTATCCTCGCCGTCACAAGCATTTCCGCTACGGCGCAAAAAAAGAAGCCAAAAAAGCCGGTTAAAAAGCCTACGGTCGTTAAGACAGTACCGCCGCTAGATGTTCGAGCCGCCCGCGAAAAAGTCGATGTTCAATTGGAAAATGTTAAGCGATTTGTCGATGAATATGGCCCAAAGGCGGACGCTTTGGAATTGTTAGACAAGGCATTTGCGACAAAAACCGTTTCCGAAGCGATCCTGACAAAACACGCGTCGAACAAAAAATTTACCATCCAGACCATCCGCAATCTGCGGGATGGATTGGCTGCCCTCGAATCGGAGTTTCGAACGAAACCAACTCTGCAAAAATATCTTCCAAATATCCAAGGGATCACAGACCTTGCAACGCAGTCCGAAGATTCAGCCATCGCCGGTAAATTCGTCGCGGCAAAAGACCCGCTCCGCGACATCGCGATGAAACTGACCGATGCGTTGGCGGTGCTGCCAAAATAGCTCAACCAATAAATTATGATCGGTATGAGGCCGGTGTTTTGCTTGAGTGCAAACGCCGGCCTTATTATCTTTGTTAACTTTGCAAGGCGATCTATACTTGGGAACAGTTTCCGAAAGTATAATTAAATAGAGGGGGATTAGTTATGTTAAATGATTTCAAGGCGTTTATTGCACGCGGCAATGTGCTCGATCTCGCGATCGGCGTGATTATTGGAGCGGCATTTGGCAAGATCGTCACGACCTTTACCGAAGGCATCATTATGCCGTTCGTCGGTCTCGTTACCGGCGGAGCCGATTTCAAAACCAAATTTTACGACCTCAGCGGCAAGCTCGGTGCCGGTGCGACACCCGAACAGATCGATGCCGCCGTCAAAAGCGGTGCTCCGCTGCTGCGATATGGCCAGTTGATCAGCGACATCATCACTTTTCTGATAGTTGGTTTTGTTATGTTTTTGATCGCAAAAGCAGCGATGGGCTATTTTACGAGGCTCGCCGCGGCGACACCGCCGCCACCGCAGGAGGCTCTTTTGACGGAGATACGAGACATCTTGGCTACAAAGTGACGCAGATCAGACTCTAAGCGATCCTCGGAACGCTCGCGCGCCATAATAGGATTCTGCGCCGTTGTGATAAATAAATACACGGCCGAAACGCCAGTCGCCAAAGATCGCTCCGCCCTTAGAGCGGATGTCGGCGGGGGTTTCGAGCCAGCTAGATGTTTTTGTGTCGAACGTTCCGAGCTTTTGCAGCTCTTGATATTCAGTCTCCGTCAGAAGTTTGATACCCATCGCGGCAGCGATCTCCTGAGCGCTGCTTGCGGGTTTGTGCTCCTTACGAGATTCCCAAGCCACACGGTCATAGCAAAGACTCCGGCGGCCTTTTGGTGTTTCGGGTGAGCAGTCATAAAAAATAAACTCGCCCGTCGCCTTATCAAACCCAACGACATCCGGCTCGCCGCCCGTGCGTTCCATCTCGCTGATCGACCATAGTTTTACCGGGTCAGCTTCAAGCTTTGACAAAACTTTATTCCAATCGAGACCCTTATGGCGGTCCATATTTTTCTCAAACCGCGCCTTTAGTTCGTTTAGCAACTCTTCACGGTCGGCAGGTAATAGTTCGTTCTTCATACTAATTTATTTGGGCGACCTTTCGGCTCTCAGGCCTGAGATACCATGAGACAACGGTCAGTGTTCCGAGCAGCACCGACGGGAAAATTTCACCAAACGGATCGCCCATTATAATGTGGGAAACAAGGGCTCCAGACGCCACAAAGAAAAATCCCGCGTACGCCCATTCCTTTACCACCGGAAATTTTGGAGCGAGTATCGTGATGACGCCGAGTATTTTCCACACGCCCAATATTGACAGCAAGTAAGCCGGATAACCTAAATGCGTAACGCTCTGAACTCCCTCAGGGATCCGCATCAGTTGAACCACCGCGCTTGAACCCATTCCTAACGAGAGCCAGAGAGTCGCGACCCAGTAAACGATCTTTTTTGCTTTTTCCATAACGCGATATTTTAATTCGCATCGCTAACGACTGGCAAGGAATTAAAGAGTTTTGCGCTAAGGATAACAGGAACTAAGGCTTTTTCAGCTCGACGGTTTTCTTGTCTGCGGGGTCGCAGATCTCGATCTCGCCATTCTTTGCTGTCGTAGATTTAGCGTCAATCGCTGGCAGGCCAAGCTTTTCACGGATAAATTTCTCCCCATCAGCCTCGATCATCTCTCCATTGATGACAAAGGTCCTTTTGGTCAAAGTATCTCCTTTTTGCTCCATCAGCGACGGCTGTAGAAATATGTACCACGGCGAACCTGACGTTCGTGTGTCACCGGTTGATCGGCGATATTCAAAATGCCGCGTTTTTTGTCTGTCAGCACGGCTCTCCGATTCATAAACAGCCGGGAACGCCACTTTTAGCGTGTCGAGACTGATCTTCATATTCGCGACCGGGTCATACTCACCAACTCCGACGATCTCGAGGCCATTACCTTTATACTTTTCATACAGCCGGTTAAGCATGGGAGCGTCGTATTTCCAGTTGCCGCACCAAGGGGCAAAATAAACGACGATCACGAGCTTTTTGCCGGCGGTTAGGTCACGCAGATTTGTGTCTTCGCCAGTTCGGATGCTCTTATACGTCCAGTTCTTATAACTGATCTCTTTCTCGACGATCGGCGCCTGTTCGTTTTGACCCAAAGCAAAAACAACCGTGAGTAGTATGACCGCATATGCAAAAAAAACTTTTCTCATTAATACCTCGCGACATTTAAAGACTATCTTTTCAGATGCGGTTTATCAAGAAAAAAGTTGGTAGGAAAGGAGAATTAGCCACAGATGCACACAGATAAACACTGATGTAGGAAACATCTTTGATATATATCATTCTCTCTAGCTCCAATTAATATTTGTTACTAACTGTGATAATCTGTGGCTAATAATATGAGCGACACAGCAACCGTATCAGATATTTTTCGCAGGGCACTTGAGATCAGAGCTGCTGACCCAAGCGGTTCGTACAAAGAGCTCGCCGCACGCATCGTCAGCGAATACAGCCACAAGCCTTTTCCCGAAACGGCATATTTGACCATTCCCGAATACGACAATATTGCCCCCGAAGAAGACTGGACCGCCGGCCTGCCGATCGTCCTGCGCGGCATACAAAACGAAGACTGGAAAGACGTCGCCCACGGCATCGTCATCAGTCTCGAACAGGTCGAAAATTATCCCAAGCAATCCGGCCGCGAAGACGACCCTGCGAAAGAATGGCGTAACCGTACGAAAGGCATCGCCGGTGCCGAAGAAAAAGTCCTCGAAGAATGGATGCCCGCCGATCTGATGGCAATGGCTAAAAGATCGCTTTCGAAATAACAAATAACGAATAGCCGTTATACGCTATTCGATATACGTTATTCACTATTCCGAAATATCCAACCGCAGCCCGTCGCTGGCTTGTATAACTTCACACGGCGGTTCAAACACGGCGACTTCCTGATCAAAATCGACTTCGTCCCACTCCGGATAAAAATGCGTTAGCATCGCGCGTTTTGGTTGAGCCTTTCGCACGAGAAACATTGCTTCGGCAAGTTCGAGGTGTTTCTCAACAGGCTTATCTCGTACAAAAGAACATTCCAAAATAAACAGATCGACGCGATTTGCAAAGGTCGCGACCGACTCGTCAAAGCCAGTGTCCGCCGAATAGACGAGCGTTTTCTCATCAACGTCTCGAATATGGATCGCATGGCTCTCGCCTGTGTGCGGGGTTTTCATTGCTACCGCCTCAACGCCTGGCAATATTTCGAATGGCACAAGAGCATCGACCTCGATCACCTCGACCGGAAACGGCTGTTCGAGAAGGCGATAATTATTAACCCCATCAAATCGTGTGAGCAGGGCTTTTGAGCCTACGGGTCCAAGTATCCGAAGCGGCTCTGTTCGCTGCTGCATCTGCGACGAGTGTTTTGTTCCGGTAAGAAAAGGCGCAAGCCCGCCGCAATGATCTAAATGAAAATGCGATATCCAAATCGCTCCCAACGCGGTCCAGTCGAGAGACTCTTCGGGCATTCTGTGTATCGCCGACGCAGAGCAATCGAGCAGAACTGTCCCGCCGCTTGTTTGAAGCCAATATCCCGAACTGCTGCGCTTTGGGTGCGGTATCGACGTGCCGGAACCGAGAACGGTGAGTTTCATAAATGTATCTTAGCAAAAACACGAGTTTTAACAGGATGGACAAGATAGGCAGGATAATGAGAGATCCTGTATATCCTGCACATCCTGTTTTAATTCCCGTTATGGTAGATTAAAGCCTATGAGCCAAGTCGACATCCTAGCAATTTTTGCTCACCCGGACGACCTCGAGCTGTCGGTCGGCGGGACGATGTTAAAGCTGAAAGACCTCGGCTATCGCACCGGAGCACTCGATGTGACGCGCGGCGAAATGGGCACACGCGGCACCGTCGAGGGAAGAGCTGTCGAAGCAGAAAATGCGGCAAAGATTTTAGAACTCGACATCCGCGATAATCTCGGACTGCAAGATGGCCATGTTTTCGTGACCGATGACGCACGCGTTGCGTTGGTCAGGGCTCTGAGACGGCTCAAGCCAAGATTGATACTTACCCATCAGGAAAATGACAGCCACGCGGATCACGACCACATCGCCACCCTGGTTCGCGAATCGTCGAGGCTTGCGGCGATGCGAAATTACGATCCGGAAACCGGCGATGAAAAGATACCGCCGCCGATCGTCGCTCACAATGTATTTTCGCGTCGTGTCGTACCGTCATTTATTGTCGATATCTCGGATTTTCTTGAAACAAAGATGGAGGCTCTCCGATCTCATCGTTCGCAGTTTTACGATCCAAATTCGAGTGAACCGGAAACGATGCTCACAGGAAAAACATATCTCAATGAGATCGAGAACCGCTCGCGTTATTACGGTTCGCTCATCGGGGCTGCCGCCGGTGAACCGTTTTTTGTCCGCGAGATGTTAAACGTTAAAGACCCGTTCGAGCTGCTTACACGTCCGATGAATCTCTACTCTTGATCAATGACCCCATTAGCCCCCGAAGAGATCGAACTCGAAAAAAAACGCCGCGTCCTCGACCGGCTAAAGGACCGGCTTGCCGACCGCGAAGAGGAGATGACAGACCTGCGGGCGTTGCAGGAGCAGTTTGAGGCGCAATATACGATGAACGTCGCGCGGCTATATGCCGAGTTTGATGAGATCGAAGCGCTGATCGCAGAGGAAGAAGTAAAGCTCGTGCCCGACGACGAAGAGATCAAGAAAAAAGCCGAGGAGATGCGCCGCCGTGCCGAAGAATCGGCCGCACGTGCCGCAGAAGATGCTGATGGCGCAGACCGCAAATTTAACCCGACCGCCGAGGCCAAAAAGGCATATCACAACCTCGCGCGCATCATCCATCCCGACCTTGCACTCGATGCCGGTGAAAAAGAAAAACGCCACGGATTGATGGCGGAGCTAAACGCAGCCTATTCAGCCGGTGATCAGACAAAGCTTAACAAACTGGTCGAAGACTTTCGCAACAGCCCCGATCTGGTTAGCGGCGACACCGTTGGCGACGAACTGGTGCGGGCGATCCGGCAGATATTTCAGATCAAGGTTCGACTCGGCGAGCTCGTCAATGAGCGTGCCCAGATCGAGAGTTCGGAGCTTTATGACCTTAGAAAAAGGGTCGAGGCGGAGATGGCCGAGGGCCGTGACCTGCTGGCACAGATGGCAAACCGCACACGCGTCCATATCAAAAAGTCAGAGCGTCGGCTCACAAATCTCAGAAGTGTAAATCAGGCTCAGGAAGAGTATGTAAAGGAAACGTTTGGGATGGACATCAAGGACTTTAGGCCCTCAGACCAATAGCCTCGACGATCATCTTGCCGTCGGCGTTTTGCCCGGTGCGGCAAACGCCAACGATCTTGCCCTTGATCGTGATGGCGTTCTCATCAAACAGGTGCGGCTGGCCCGACCCGCTTTCCAAGCAGACCATACCAAAATCCGAATCGTAATAACCGCAGACGACCGCTCCGCTATCCCGCTCGACCGCAGCAACCAAATCGCCGCGATCCACTTTTTCATTAACGGTGACAGCAAGCGAGCCTTTTGGAATGCCTAGATCGTCGAGGTGCGAGTTGTTGATCCATACACCGCTGTATTCGTTATATTTTGACAGTGACGCAGGGATGACCAATTCGAGTTCGTCAGAAGCGGCGGGAAAGTTGTTTTTTACTGCCTTTTTGTCAGGATCGAGAGCGGTTTGAAATTCGTCGATCAGCTCTCTTGCCGCCGTCTCGCCGGTCTGTCGCCGTGTCATATCAACGGCTTCCACCATCGACAGGACCGCGTCCTGAAAATTATCGAGAATGAGCAAAGTTTTTGCCCGCGTCATTAGCGACTCGGCAAGATATGCCTGATTCTCGCTTTTTCGCAAGACCGTGATCGAACGATCAGCATAACTTAATGCTGCTTCGGGCTGTTTCTCAGCCAAACATATCTGAGCCTTTGTCTCTAGCGACGAACCCTCGCGCGTCTTGTCCCTTAACTTTTTGTAAATACTGATAGCGGCATCAACTGATTCATGAGCTAGCAGGTAATTGCCCTCATTCATATACAACAGAGCGAGATTATTTTCGACTAGGCCAAGATATGACCGGTGTTTTGCCGATTCGAAATATGTTCGGGCTAAACTAAAATAAGCCAACGCCTTATGATTATCGGAAACATCTTTTAGCGAAGTCGCCAAATTTGCACACAGACTGCCGTTTAGAAATGCGTCGCCAAACTGATGAACAACCGACTCGATAGATCGGCAGTAGGCGATATTTTGTTCGTGCTGTTTGCGGGAGAGAAAATTTAGGCTGCGTATAACGTATGAGTAGAGCCGCACTAGAGATGTTTGAGAAAGATCATGCGCCAATGCTGTGTCCAGCCAGAGATCTGTCTCGCGATATTCACCCGTCCGCCAGTAGGCCAGAGCGATGAGGTTCTCACACTCAGCGATCTTTTCGGTATCTCGGAGCTCTTGAAAAACCTCGCGAACGGCCGTAAGAATATTTTTTGAGTGCTCCTGCGCACCCGCGATCATTTCATTTTGGCCGTTAAAGCCGATCAGGCTGCCGTATCTAAGTTGTAACTCTGCGGCATCCTCGACATCAAGATCCGTCATATCGAGCGAGCGCGACAAATCTTCCCGGTCCTCACAGATCAGGTCTAGAGCCTCAGCGTATCGACCGCTGCGTTCGAGTTTGTTAAGTTTGCGAAATAAAACGACCGGCTCTAAACCGGTTCGAATCTTGAGAGTCTCCATAAGCCGCTTCGAATTTCTCTGATAGTATATGCCTGATGTGCCTACACATCAAGACTAAAAACTATTGGAGAAAGAAAAATGAAAACGACTATTAAATTGTTCTTAATCGTATCGATGTTTTGCGCAACCGCATTTGCGGATGGCAATCAAGGTGCCGGTGGCCGCGCGTGCGGTGGACAAGGACAAGATCCTTGCGATCCGCCTCCTTGCACGGAAAATTGTGGCGGCAACTATGCCACGACGGCACCCGGTGATGGCCAGATATCGGTCGATATCATCACAGCTATCGCAGAAGAGATCTATTGGATCGGCTTCTAAAAACCGAACGATAGGTCCGAGCTACCGTTAAGGTTGACTCCCGGTCAAGGTCTCGACTTCGTCTAAGACCTTTTCCGACATTAACTCGCTTGGCTGTAATCTAACGATCTTGGGTCCGCCCGCATTTTGGCTCCCGCTCAATTCGTTGATTACTTCCACTTTGACCCTCCTGACCAATTCATCAAATTGGCCCGTGGATATAGGTGTGTCTTGCGGCGACGATCCGTCGAGAAATTTTTTTCCGCGGCCGGTGAGCAGCCAATCGATCGAACAAGATGTTCGCTCGGCAATAGTGATGAGAACTTCGGTCTGAGGTAGCCGGCCATGCAGATAATTTTTGGCAGCTTGATAGGATATGTTCAACAAAAGCCGAACCTTGGCAGGCTCAGCCGTGCCGCAGGCTTCGATGAATCTGGCTGTAAATGCAGAATTCTTGTCCATTACTGAATTTGCGCTTGACACCATTCAATGATTGTGTAAAATTTTACACATTCGTTCAATTGTCGAGTATAACGAACGAGTGATAAATATACAAAGCAATTCTTTGTATTTACAAAAAAAGATCACTTTTCGCGGCCGCATACACCCTGTATGCGACGCGAAAATAGGGGGCAACGGTGTGGGAGACGTTGCCTCCGCCCTTTTTAAATAGCATTTCCGGCGGCAAACCCCGACGACCACGCCCACTGAAAATTATAACCGCCTAGCCACCCGGTCACATCGACGACCTCACCGATAAAGTAAAGTCCCGACATCTTTTTTGATTCCATTGTCTTTGATGAGAGTTCAGTGGTTGATACACCGCCGAGCGTAACTTCTGCACGGTCATAGCCCTCGGTCGTCGAAAATTCTACAGGCCAGCTATTCAGCTTTTCGGTCAACCCGTCCAATTCCCTGTCGTTCATTTGATATAGCGGTTTGTTACTAAATTCTCTCTCTACAAAAGCGTCTGCAAAACGCTGCGGTAATATCTCGGCGAGAATATTATTCAGGTTTTTTCGGCTCGTACGGTTAATGCTCAGATGTTTCAGCACATCTGTTTCAGGTGTGAGGTGAAACGAAACAGCCCTTGACGCCTGCCAATAGTTTGAGATCTGCAAAACGGCCGGCCCCGACATACCCCGATGTGTAAAGACAATGTTTTCGCGGAACGACTGATCGCCGGAGGACGCGATCACTTCCATCGAGACACCGGCTAGCGGTGTGTACGCCTTCCCCGCCATCACCAACGCAACCAGCGACGGCCTCGTCTCAACGACCTGTC
>JBEBGA010000341.1:0-3238 GCA_040081695.1 Pyrinomonadaceae bacterium | reverse complement strand
AATTTGATCGCTAATTATTTTCCTGCGACATTCCGGTTTGTCTGGCCGACGATGTAGCTCGTTTTTGCTCTGACCACAACATTCTGTCGCAACACGCGGATCTTGATCTGACGCCGATCACCGGCCTGGCCGACCGCCTCGGGATAATAGCCGATCGAATATTGACGGCGAAGCTCTTCGGCGATGCCTGAGAACGCAGATTCGACGTTATAAAGTGTCTGAGCCTCAAATTTACGCCCACCACTGTTTTGGGCAAGTGCCTCAAGGTATGTGCGGCCTGTCTCATACTCTTTTGAACTCGATCCCGCTCGCGTACCGCCGCCACCTCGACCGACATTTACATTCCCTCCCATTAGAATTGCTCCCAAAATATCGCCGAATGTGACCTTACCGGACTGGCGTGGCTGAGGATTTCCTCCGCCGCCATTGCCCCAACCCCCGCCATTCATGTCGCGGGATGTATCGTATCTGATCGTATAAAACAGGGCATCAACCTCTTCTGACTCACGCAAAGTGCCGGCGTAATTAGCACGTCGCGATGTCGTATCGACACCGTCAGTAAACAGTACGACCGCCTTACGGCCCTGTATCTGACGGAGCTGGTTGTCGATGACGTAATTGACCGCTTCGTACAAGCTCGTGCCGTCGCCAAATTCTAACTGCCGGATCGCATTTTTGAGCTGATAGCGGTTATTAGTAGCAGGTGTAAGAACGTGAACGCTTTCGTCAAATGAGACAACCATCACACGATCTGCAGGCCGAAGCTGATCGATAAAGGCACTCGCGGCGTTTTGGATCTCGTCGATCTTAAACTGCGTCGAAGGGCTTACGTCGATAAGCAGGATGACTGTGAAGGGCTGTTCGACCGACTGAAAATAATCCAGCTTTTGCTCGACGCCGTTCTCGAATATCTTGAAATCGTTTTGCTGCAAGCCCGAAATAAAACGTCCGTCACGGTCGAGCACCGAGACCGGCATTGTCACCAGGTTTGTCTCAACACGGATGATCTCATCGTCACCGGCGACTGGAGTTGGCGTCGGAACCGGACGATTATTACCGCCGATCAGAACGGGAGGTCCCGTTTGTGTCGGCGTATACGTATCATTACCCAGCGTCGGCGGTGTCGCGGTCGGCGAGACACGCGGACGTGTAGAGGTATTTCCTTGAGAAAATGCTCCAACTACAAGCATCGCCGTGGCCATCACGAGGGCAGTAAAATGTTTCATCGACGCGTATTCTCCAGTCAAAACGTTACTGTGTGGGAAAGCGACGTTTTGATTAGAATTTGCGCGATTTCGTTGCTAAGAATTTTTGTCGAGATGCTCGATCGCAAGATTGTGAAAACGGCGGCGGACGGAGTTGATATTTTCGAACGGCAGAGCACGGTTGTGTGTGCGGTTTGTTAGGAGAATAAAGACGCGTTCTTTGACTGGGTCGATCCACAGACTCGTACCCGTAAACCCAAGATGGCCAAAACTTTCGGGTGACATCTTAGTCCCGGCGGTCGAATCCGGCGTCGAGGCAAGCTGAAACGCAAACGAACGATGCTCGTTCATCCCGGGAGTGAAATTTGTTCGGAAAAGCTCGCACGTTTCCGGCTTTAGCAGCGTCGTGTAATTTGGCAAAAACTGGTGCGCGATCTTAAAGGTCTCCTCTGCGGTCGAAAACAGCCCCGCGTGTCCCGCAACACCACCCATAAAATATGCATTGTTGTCGTGGACTTCACCCCAAATCACCTCGGTGCGAAACGGTTCAGAACCGAGAGCGATAGCGACTGGGTTCTTCTCATTGAGAAAGCCTTGTTCAATACAAGTTTGTCTCTCAAATCCATTGCCGTTTTCACTCGCGGCAATTCGGCTTCGCAATCTAGTGTCGGGAGTAAAATCAGTCGCAACCAATCCGAGTGGATCACAGATCTCCGTTCTCAAAACCTGATCCAGCGGCCAACCCATCCGATCGGCTATCAGAGATTCCAACAGCAGAAAATTCAGGTCACTGTAAACGACACTAGGCTCGGCATTTACCTCACTCGACAGAATATTGCCCAAAATTTTTGAAGGCTCATCGACGAGTAAATAAAATGGCTTCCAAGCCGGCAATCCGGACATATGCGTCAGCAGGTTTTCGAGCTTTCTTTCTTTCAGATTTGTATTGCCTGCAATAGAAGCCGGATCGTCGAGCCTCGCTTCTTTCATTTCAACGATCTTCGCAACCAATAGCCCCGTCACCAAAACCTTGGTCAAACTCGCCAGATCATAGATCGTGTCTTTCTTCGCCTCGATCCGTTCGGGTTCGACGACCGAGTAACCAAGAGCCTCGTGCATGACGATCTCGCCTTTTTCCGCGACGAGGAAGACAGCTGATGGGAAATCACCGGCGTCGATGCGTTCTTGTAAAAATGTCGAGATCTGTTTGGACATCGTTTCTATTGTCTATTTTGCCGGATTTATTGACAACGATATTCGTGAGAAATAGACTAGGTTTCTAAATTCTTTCCAGAGGTAAATAACTATGAGCAAAGCAGAATCAGCAGATCTTATCCTAAAACTTTACGACCTTCGCCGCGAAGAGACGATGCGTAAGGCTCGTGACTATATGTTCTTTTTCAACCCGACCAGTGCCGAAGACTATATGAAAACCATGATGGACCCTGAGGTTGGGGCTTATGTTCGCATGGTAGTTTCATATTGGGACATGGCTGCGGCAATGGTTGTCGAGGGAGCTATCGATGCCGACCTGTTCAACAAAACAAATGGCGAACACACCATCGTTTTTGCCAAGATCGAGCCAATACTGAGCGAACTTCGTGCGATCTGGCAGTCACCTGAGGCCCTTTCAAGCCTTGAAAAGGTAGTGTTAGGGGCTCCGGGCGGTGCGGAGAAGCTAAAGCAAACACAGGAGTGGCTAAAAAATATTCAGGCTCAGATGGCCGGTGGACAAGCCGGTGAGGCATCGGCCTAACGTCTAGACATCCAACCGCTGCCAGTGGGCGTCGATCTTTTCGAGCACACCTACGGCCAAACTCAACGCACGCCGTCCGTCCTCTCCGGAGACGGGCGGCGGCGTTTTATTTTCTACTGAATCCAGAAACGCCGTGATCTCAGCCCGCAGAGGCTCAACGTCGTTGATCTCCAGGCGATTGGTCGAGATACCTGCCAAAGGATGGGGTGCCTCGGGATTGATCGAGGTCACAGACGCAAATTTTTCTGCGTAATCTAAAACAACGTATGAATTTGTC
>JBEBGA010000055.1:0-12173 GCA_040081695.1 Pyrinomonadaceae bacterium | reverse complement strand
GGGCAAACAGCGGCCAAAGAGTGATTGGGCGTGGGCGTTTCCGATAGGGTTTTTGCTCGCGGCTCTTGCATGGCTTGTCCCGCAATATTGGAGCCTTGCGCTTGTCTATATTCACCCCTTCATCGCGATGTGGTTTCTCGAACGCCAGATCCGCCGAACACGACCCGAATGGCTGCGGGCATATCATTGGTGTCTGGCGACGATCCCGGTTTTTGTTGTGGGGTTGTGGGTGGCGTTTGCCTCGCAGCCAAATCTGTCTGAGGAAAATAACCTCTTTTGGCGGATAACGCAGCACGCCGGCAGCCAGATATTGCCGGGCGTTTCGAGCCATTTTCTGGTCGCGACGCATGTATTTTTGGAGACGATACATTACGCTGTGTGGATCGTGCTGATACCGCTGATCGACCGGCGAGCGATGCCGTGGCGGTTAAACGAGATACCGCTTTTTGCCAACGCCAAAGGCTTTCCAAAGCTCGTAGTTGCGGCTTTGGTTGTAAGCCTCGTGATACTCGCGGCTTTGTGGGGCGGATTTGCGATAGATTACACGACGACGCGGGATGTGTATTTTGCGTTTGCGATCGCGCACGTAATGGCGGAGTTTCCATTTTTGATCAAGATGCTATAGCCCACGAAACACACGAAAGGCACGAAAATAAGCACAGAGCTAAACAATAAGTGTTTTAGCCCAAACATTTTCTTTATTTCGTATGTTTCGTGTATTTCGTGGGCAAAATTCCTATGTTTCTTTTTGATGCACTCAATGAGCCGCTCCATACGACGCAAAGCCTGCCTTTGAGCGAGCTCTGGAAATTTCTGCCGATCGGTTATCTGTTCACGATCCTGATCGAGACGCCGGTGCTGCTAGTCGGGCTGTCGCCAAAGGTCACGTTTAAACAGAAGTTGCTGTGCGGCGTTTGGTTGACGGCGTGTACTTATCCGGTCGTTATTCTCGTGCTGCCGGCTCTATTTTTTGGCGAATCGAGGGCGTTGTATTTGCTGGTTGCCGAGACGTTTGCACCGGTCGCGGAATGCATACTATTTTGGATGGCATTTCGCGGCAAAGGCGTTTTGGGAACCGTGGATTGGGTGCGTTGCTTTATTGCAATCGTAATTGCTAATCTCGCGTCGTTCGGGCTTGGCGAGGTTGTGAATTATATCGGCTGGTTCGGCCTGTTCTAATGGATCTACGCATCACAGAAATATTTCTATCGATCCAGGGCGAATCGTCGCATGCGGGGCGGCCGTGTTCGTTCGTTCGCCTGACGGGCTGCCCGATGCGCTGCGTCTGGTGCGATAGCGAATACACATTTACCGGCGGCGAGCATATTTCTTTTGCAGACATTTTTGCAAAGCTCGACACATTTGGCTGTAACCTCGTCGAGGTCACGGGCGGCGAGCCGCTCGCGCAAAAAAATGTGTTTCGTTTCATCTCACAGCTCTGTGACAAAGGTTATGAAACGCTGATCGAGACGGGCGGTTTTGTCTCGACCGAACAGGTTGATGAGCGTGCAAAGATCATCCTCGATGTAAAATGCCCGGCATCCGGCGAAGCCGAGCGTAACCACTGGCCAAATCTCGAACGCCTCCGGTCCGACAGCGACGAAGTAAAATTTGTCGTCGCCGACATGGCCGACTGGGAATTTGCGAAAGATATTATCGCGAAATACGATCTTACAAACCGTACAAAAGAGATCCTGATCTCGCCGGTACACGGTATTGAGAATTTGGCTGCAATTGCCGAGGCTGTTTCATCCAGCGGCTTAAAAGTGCGGTTAAATTTGCAGTTGCACAAATACATTTGGGGGGCAGATGTGCATGGGGTCTAAAGCGATCATTTTGGTTTCCGGCGGAATGGACTCGTGCGTTACGGCGGCGATAGCTCATGCCGAAAATGCGGAGCTTGCGTTTCTGCACATCTCTTACGGCCAACGGACCGAGGCGAGAGAGCGGAAAGCGTTTAATGATATCGCCAATCATTACGGCGTCGAAAAGCGTCTCGACATCTCGATCGAGCATCTGGCAAAGATGGGCGGCTCGTCGCTGACCGATGAGAATATCGCTGTGACCGAGGCCGACCTGACATCAACAGAAATACCGACAAGCTACGTCCCGTTTCGCAATGCCAATATGCTCGCGATCGCGACGAGTTGGGCAGAGGTGATTAGTGCCAACGCGATCTACATCGGTGCGGTTGCTGAGGATTCGAGCGGCTATCCCGATTGCCGTCCGGAGTTTTACGCGGCGTTTCAACAGACAATAGACACTGGGACAAAACCTGACACACAGATCGAGATCCGCACGCCGATAATACAATTGTCTAAAGCTGAGATCGTGAAAAAGGGCATCGAACTCAACGCTCCACTTCATTTAACATGGTCGTGTTATCGAAGCGAAGATCTGGCATGCGGGACGTGCGATTCGTGTGCGTTGAGGCTGCGCGGGTTTGAGCTGGCTGGTGTTCGCGATCCGATTGAGTATAATCACGACAAATAATTTCGGAGGGGAAAATGAAATTAAGAACATTTATTTTAGCGGCTATCGCAATCGCGTGTTTTGCCGTGTCGGTCTCGGCACAGGGCAAAAAGGCCCCAAAGTTCACATCTGTTTATACGAGTCTTGCTACGACGTGCAAGTCCTACGATGGATCCAATGGATCGGACGGATACTCGATATGCCGTGGCCCGTCGGGTTATCAGGTGCGTATTTATTATTCGGCGGCATCGACGCACATCAACGCTGAGCGTAAGGGCAAGGACGACAATTATCCGATAGCGACCGCTAGCTTCGGATTTATTTGGGAAAAGACCAAACTTGAATGGCGGCTTGCAAACGGCAAGCCGTTTGCTGTGATCATCCGGATACCGAAATATGGAGAGCCTGCCGACGGTGAATATTATGGAAAGGTCAACGGCCAAGAATTGGTCGTTGCCGGGTTGTTGGGGTTCGAAGATCTAAGAACTAAGGTTGATGCCAAGACGGCGGGAGCCAACGCACTGGCACGCGAGGCAGCCGACTCGGCGTATCTATCAAAAAACTGATCTCTACTCGCCGCCGGCAGCTGTAAGTTCGGCTTTTCGCTGTTCGAGCTCGTCGATCCGTGCGCGCAGCTGGTCGATCTCGATGTTGATCGAGTCGATCTCGGTTGGTCCCTCGACCCGACTCAATTTGTGAAAAACAGGCGTCACGACCGTGAGGGCAGCGATGATGACAGCAAGCGTGCCGATCACGCGACCGATGAGATCGCCGTTAGACTCGGGTGTGAACCAGATCAGATACAGCAAGATCGTCGATAGTATCCAGACGGCCGCGTGCGCCGCATATCGCGACCAGGCAAAGCGCCGGTCAAGCCGGGCGAGCGAGATGAGCGATAAATGCGAGCAGGCGATCGCTAGCAACGTCGCGGTCAGCAAAAATTTTACAAACGTATCATTATTGTTCTGCCATGCCCAGATGGTAAACATCCACATAACTGCCGAGACGACAGCGCAGGCGATACCAACGAACGGCATCAAATGCCCGCGTCTTGTTTCGAGATAAGCTCCGCACGCGAGCCCTAGGATGCTCGTTACGGTAACGGTCATTGCTGTCAGCAGTACCTTTGTCTCGAGCTCGCCAAACTCGCCAAAAAGGATGACACCGATGCCGATCAGAGCGCTTAGCGTTACCGAGGCGATCAGCAGGTAAAGGAATATTCGTTTTAAGTTCATGACGGTCCTTGGTGGGCGCAAGCTAAATATACAACAATTTGGCCCGATTCGCGCTAACTTTGTGGTGTGTCAAATGGCGAGACGGCCGCGTTCGATCTGCAGGCCCGACAGATCGCCGAGTGCGGCAAACGCAATTTTCTCGGTGCGGAAAAATTCCCGTGCGAGCGAGTGTATGTCATCCGTCGAGACGGCGTCGAGATTGGCTAGGGTTTCTTCGACAGGGATCTGGCGGCCGTGGGTCATTTCGCCTTGGGCAAGGGCGGCGGCACGCGAGGCTGAGTCTTCGAGACTGAGCAGGATCGAGGCGACGGCTTGCTGTTTGGCAAGCTCAAGTTCGTCCTCAGTTACTCCGTTATTTACAACGGCACGCATCTCGGCGATCGACAGGTCAACAACTTCCTCAACCTGTTCCGGCGAAGTCGCCGCAAATATCGAGAACATACCGCAATCCTGATACGAGATCGACGACGCCCCGACGTTGTACGCCAGCCCGCGTTCCTCACGCACCTTTTGCCACAACCGGCTCGACGTCCCGCCGCCGATGATATTTGCCAGCACATCGGCAGCATAACGGCGTTCGTCGGTCGCCGACACGAGCGGTGTTGCGATGACGAGATGTGCCTGTTCGAGATTGGCGTTTTGTTTGATGAGGATCGGAGCGGCATACGTCGGCGTAGCCGACAGTGATCGGTGATGAGTGATGAGTGATGAGTCAAAGAAATTTTGTGCTAGACCGACGATCTGTTTGTGCTCAATATTTCCCGCCGCAGCGATCACAAGATTCGAAGCGTTGAAAACCTCGTCGTGATACTTTCGCGTCGTTTCTCTGTCAAAACTCCGCACAGTTTTCGGTGTCCCGGCGATCGATGCTCCCAGTGGAGACCCAGGAAAGAATGCCTCGCTGAATATCTCGCCGAGATACTCTTCAGGATTATCCTCGATCATCTTCATTTCCTCGATGATGACTTTTTGTTCCGCTTTGAGGTCGGTGTCGTCAAATCTCGGGTGCACGAGCATATCGGCGATCAGGTCAAACGCCCGCGGCAGTTGGTCGTCGATGACCTTGATCGCAAATCCCGTTTCCTCATGCGTCGTAAAAGCGTCGAGGTTGCCGCCGAGACGGTCCTGTTCGATGGCGATGTCGAGAGCCGTGCGTCTCGCCGTACCCTTAAAAACGGTGTGCTCGATAAAATGCGAAATACCGTGCAGCTCGCCCGGCTCGTCCCTCGCGCCCTTGCGAAAAAAGAACCCGAGCGTCGCACTGCGTACGCCGGGCATCCGGTCGGTAAGTATCGTCAGGCCATTATCAAGGCGGGTTTCTTGTATGTCTTCTTTCATCTATAGACAAAATTCTAACAGGATAGACAGGATTTACAGGATCAAAGAATTGACTTCCTATCCTGCCTATCCTGTTCATCCTGTTAGAATTCCGATGCTTAATTGGATATAGCATTGAATAGCAGCGGGAATGTCGCCAGTGACTGCCCGCGATATTGCGGGCGAAAGCCGAAGAGGATGATCTTGCCTTTGCCCACGCGTACCTCGACGAGGGCGGCTTTGCCGGCGATCTTTTCTGCCCCTAACGCCCAACCGGAGAGGAGGATCTTGGACGGGTCGGTTGGATAACTAGCGATTACCCGAATATCGCTGTTTTTAATTAGTTGCCATGGAGTTGGAGGAGCAGTCCCGGAACCAGCACCGCCGGTATTTGGCTCAAAAGCGGGGCCGCTTTCGAACCATGCTATTGATTCGCGTGGCATGCCTTTAGTGATTGGGTGATCAGATCTTAGTTCTGTTCGCAGGATCGAGCCGGGGATGTAGAAATCTTTTCGCGACAGGCCGCGGGTTACGTCTTTGATGGGGAGGTTAAATTGCTCGATCGCAAAGTTTGACGAGCGGTTCATAAAGACGAGCGTGCCGCCGGCCTCGACAAATTTCTTTAGGTTCTCAACGCCTTCTTTACCAACGCCGCCCGTGTATTCATCCGGCATCGAGCCTTTCGCATAGCCGTTGAGGATCTGAGCGGGCGATTGGTCGGGGAAGAGGATCGTGCCGTAATTTTCCAGAACGGGCACCGGTCTATTATATTGCGTAACCAAACGAGGTCGATTAAAGGTCTTGGACAGTTGCGAATAGTCCTTAATCTCCCGATTGCCAATCGAAAATGACTGTAGACAAAATCGTTCGAAGGAATCTTCAAGGATAAATCGAGTCCAGCCTTCGTCCATCGACGGAACGAAAGACTTGTACAAACCGATGTGATTGTTAATCTTCGAACAAGGTCCAAAATCCGCGCCACTACTGCCCCACGTCGGCTTTTTGATTCTATATGGGGCACGGACGAGTTTGGGATTTATTCCACCCATTAGAAGCGGAAGTGTGTGTGCAGTTACGTCATACGGAGGAATCGGTTCACCGCGCTCATTCTTAAGATCGGGATACTTCTGATTTTCAGCTAGGGTCTTTGCAAATGCCCCGTATGGTTGATCGAACCGCACCAACGCCCCATCGTTCGTCTCCGTTACTTTAACACCCGCGAACTCCAGAATTCCTCTGAACTGTTCGCCTCCTAGTGAAAACTGATCAAATAAGAAGCCAAATTCTTCGCCGTTCTTCCTCGGCCGCACCGCTTCTTTACCGATCTCATAAAATCTCGTCAGCCATTTTTCGCGGTTGGTGGCGGCGTGAAAGAGTAGGGCGTTGGCGGCGGTGGTCATGTGGTCGGTTATTTTGCGGAGGTTCCATTCGCCGCCGCGCCAGACGGGGCCAAAGTTTGCGGATTCTTTGCGGACGTCATAGCCTTCGCCGCTGCGGAGCTGGTCATAAGTAACGGTGATCGGCGTGGCGAGCCGCGCGGACGCGGTTTCGCTCAGGATGCGGACGCCGCCGTGATAGTGCGAATAGGCTCGCGCGGGCGTCCAGGCGTCGTAGGTCGAGTTGGTGGTTATGCCTTGATAGCCGACACTGCGCATTGAGTCGGCCATGTAATTACCAAGCTCGGTATAGCCCTCGACGATCTGTTTTGGCACGTTTGGCTCGACCGGCTCCATATACGGCGGCAGGAAAAGCCGCGAGCCGAAAGCCCCTTGTTGGTGGATGTCGTGGACGATCTGCGGGTGCCAGACGTTGTGGATCTTATCGACCGTGAGCTGCGTCTCGACCTGTGTAAAGGCGTACCAGTCGCGGTTGTTATCGTGGCCGACGTATTTATGGTAAAGCTCCGGCGGCTCGGTGCCCTCAAACTTGGTACCGAGCGTTTTGTCGTACCAGTTTTTGACGATATCGACGCCGTCGGGATTGAGGCTCGGGACCAGCAGGATGATCGTGTTGTCGAGGATCTTCTTGACATCAGGATGATCGACCATCGCCATCCTATGGGCGATCAGCATCGACGACAGCGTCGAACCGACCTCGGTCGAATGCACGCCGCAGGTGATGAGGACGATGGTCTTACCCTCCCTAATATGCATGTCAGCGATCAGGTCCGCAGCCATCGCCCGGCCGTTGCGAAGCGGGACCTTTTTAATTGTTCGCGGGTCGGCAAGCTGGGCGTTGATCTGTTTGTACTTTTCGAGGTTCTTGAGATTTTCGGGGCTAGAGATCGTCGCATAGACAAACGGTGCTCCCATCGTAGTCTTGCCGATCTCCTCAAACTTAACCCGGTCGCTCGCGGCATCGAGTTTCTTAAAATAATCAACGATCTGTGCCCAGCTCGCGAGCTTGCGGTCGTCACCGGGCGTAAAGCCGAGCACGTCCTTTGGCGAGGGGATCTGGGCAAAGGTTGAAAGGGTTAAGAGAAGAAGTATCCCGCAGAGGGGCAGAGACGCAGAGACGAGTTTTTTCATGATGTTGAGAGTTTAGATGATGTTGGCTCGCGGGGTAAAGAGGCGGAAACACGAGTGGTAACGAGTGTGTCTTCTTTTAGCTTGGGCTTTGTGCGGGGGAGCATTACAAGAACACACTCCCTACCGGTCGTGTTTCCGCCTTTGGGATTGCCTTTTTATTGAATGCGATGTAAATTGCTTGCAGACCTTTCCCCTATCAAATCAAAGCTCAAGGAGACATGCCTGAGATGAAAAATCCGTTTCTCGAGAATTTTAAGTCGTATATTCCGGACAAAACTACCTTACGTGAACTGACGCCCTTTCCGTTGATCGTCGGCACGCTGCTCGGCATCATTTTCGGCGCTTCGTCGCTCTATCTCGTGCTAAAGACGGGTTTGACCGTCTCGGCTTCGATACCGGTCGCGGTCATTGCGATCACGCTTTTTCGATTGCTGTCAAAGATCGGGATGAAAGACGCGACGATCCTTGAGGCAAACGTGATGCAGACGGCCGGTTCGGCGGGCGAATCGATCGCGTTTGGCGTCGGCGTAACGATGCCGGCGATCATGATCCTTGGGTTTGATCTGGAATTGTCGCGGGTAATGCTCGTGGCGATACTCGGCGGATTGCTCGGCATCCTGATGATGATCCCGCTGCGTCGGGCTCTGATCAAAGATCAGCACGGCTTATTAAAATATCCCGAGGGCACGGCATGTGCGCAGGTTTTGATGGCGGGTGCATCAAAAGAATCACGTGATGCGTCGCAGAGCGATGTTAAGGGCGACGACAACGCGGCCTTGCAGGGCGGCAAGATCATCACGGTCGGCTTTATCATGGGCTTTTTGTTTAACTCCCTGATGAAGGTTTTCTTCTTTTGGAAAGAATCGCCGGGCTACAATTTTTCGGACAAAACATTTAAGGGCGGCTCGGTCGGCTCTGACAACGACCCGACGCTGCTCGGTGTCGGCTACATCATCGGCCCAAAGATCGCCGGCCTGATGATGGGCGGTGGCGTGCTGTCGTATCTGGTCATCATCCCAATGATCAAATTTTTTGGCGACGCCGTGACCTCGCCGGTCGCACCTGAGATCAGCAAAACCATCGCCGAGATGTCGCCAAATGGTGTTCGGGGAGCATACGTCTTATATATCGGCGCCGGTGCGGTCGCTATGGCGGGCATCATCTCGCTTTGCCGCAGTTTGCCGACGATCTGGCACGGGCTGAAAGGCGGGCTCGCGGATCTTCGCGGCGGTTCGGACGAATCAAATGCAAATCTGCCGCGTACCGATCAGGACCTCTCGATGAAATGGGTCGTCGTCGGTGTTGTGGTGTTGATGCTCGCGATCATGCTGTTTCCGCAGCTGGGCTTGAGCGTTTTTTCGGGCCCGTTCGTTTCCATAAGCGGTGCGATCTTGATCGTCGTGCTCGGATTTTTGTTCGTTACGGTTTCATCGCGTCTGACCGGCGAGGTCGGTTCGTCTTCGAATCCGATCTCGGGTATGACGGTCGCAACGCTGCTCATAACGTGTCTCGTGTTTTTGGGGCTTGGGTGGACGACGGCGGATCCGTATTTTGTAACGGCGCTGTCGATCGGCGGTATTGTGTGTATCGCCGCATCAAACGGAGGCACGACATCGCAGGATCTCAAGACCGGATTCTGGGTCGGCGGTACGCCGCGTAAACAGCAGATCGCGATCCTGGTTGGTGCGACCGCATCGGCTCTCGTGCTCGGTTCGCTGTTGATCATGCTCAACAACAACGAGACCTATTTCCAAAAGATCGCCGGCGATAATCCGGTCGCATCCAAAACGATCACAGAAGACAAGCTTTTCAAACAGGGCGGCCAGTTCCAGTCTGAAAAGATCACGAACGGCAAGTACATGGCGACCGACACCGCCGCCTATCGCGTCTGGCAAAACACCGATCCGGCGCAAGGTCAGGTCGGTAAATACCTGATCGACCAATCCGGCAAGCCCGCGTATTTTGTCGATCCGGGCATCAACGGCGTTCTTAAAAAAGACGACGAGGGTAACGATCTGACCCGTTACGATGCGCCTAAGGCGACGCTGATGTCGTATATCATCAAGGGCGTTTTGGGGCAGGATCTGCCGTGGGGCCTCGTGATCCTAGGTGCGATGATCGCTATTGTGCTGGAGCTGGCGGGCGTGCCTTCGCTGGCATTTGCCGTCGGTATTTACCTGCCGCTATCGACATCGACGCCGATCTTTATCGGCGGCATCGTTCGTTATCTGGTAGATATTTACCTCAAACGTAAACTCGCCGCTCAGAACCTCGACGAGGACGAGATCGCGGCTGAGACCGATAAATCGAACGGCGTGCTTATGGCGTCGGGTTATATCGCGGGTGGTGCGATCGCGGGTATTTTGATCGCGCTATTTGCGGTACAACCAACGCTCAAGGGCATCCAAGAGTCGGCTGAACACTGGGCGAAAGACGGAAATCCGTTCTTCTCGTCAGATATTTTAGGATTTCTGCCGTTTTTGGTAATTGCGGGCGTTCTATATGTTGTGGGCCGTGAATGGTGGCTGGCCGGTAAAAAGGCTAACTGATCCGTCTGACAAAGAATGACCGTCTTTGTCGGATGTTGTCCGGTAAAGACGGTCTTTCTTATATATATATTTAAGTTATGAAAACTCTCATATCTTTATTATTGCTGCTACTCTTTTCGCCTGCAGTTTTTTCTCAGGACGATGACGATGTGGCTCCTCCGCCAAAGGCGATGCCAAGAGCGGCCGCGCCGGTTTCGGCAAAGACGACACTGCGGGGGCGAGTTTACTATGAGGACACTGGGCGTTCGGTCAGGCGAACTTCGGTAATGCTCATGCCTGTCGAGGGTGGCGGTCGTGATCTGTCAGGCATCACCGATAACGACGGCAATCTTGAGATCAAAAACGTGCCGACCGGGCGATACTATGCATTTATCAACGCTCCGGGCGTCGTTTCGCCGTTTGCGTATGCTGATTTTCGCAAACCCGGCAGAGAGTTGCTTGATGAGCCACAGGCTGGGTTTCCAATTATAGATGTCAACGGCATCTCTGACATCAACGTTCAGATCGGAGCCCGCCGCGGCGGAGCGATCGGTGGTCGTATAACCTATTCGAACGGCGACCCGGCGATCGGCGTTAAGGTCGAGATACTCCGAAAAGTCGAGGACGAGTATTTGCCGGTGCTGCCAAATATGTCGGCTCTCGTCGGTATGTATTCCGGCGGCGGGCTGTTTCAAACCGACGACCGCGGTGTTTATCGCATGTCGGGCCTGCCAGAGGGCGAATACATCGTCAAGGTTTCTGAGAGCGCAAGTCACGGCAAAACGGAAACGCGAGGGTACGGCGGCGGATTTGAGTCGATGCTCTTTGGCGGATCGTCTTTGCTAAATGTCTTTTATGACAACGCTTTTGATCAGGGAAAAGCTCAGAAGATCAATCTGCAGCTCGGCCAGGATCTTAGCGAGATCAACATCATTATCCCCGACCGAGAACTCCACTCGATCGAAGGAAAACTGGTCGCCGCCAAAGACAAGCTGCCGATCCGTAACGCTAAGCTGACGATCAAACGTGCAGATGACGAAACAACCGAAGAGCGTGGGATCTTTCCCAAAGTGCCGCAAGTTGCGTATACCGATGGTAAAGGAATGTGGCGGTTTAACGAGCTGCCCAAAGGCAACTATAAGATCGTCGCCGAACCGCAGGGCTCTGATTTTGATGCAAAGGACCAGGCATACGGCCAAGAGCCGGAAGACCCGTCGGAGATGTATGCGGCTAACGCGGCGAATGCTATTGCTAATGCCTCCCCTTATAGTCCGAACGGCAGAGATCGAATACCGGAAAAGCCCCCTGAACCAAAATTTACCAAGGCAGTTAAAGAATTTACCGTCGAGGAAAAAGATGTTACCGAACAGGTCATCGAGCTTTCATTTGGTGCAACGCTCAGCGGTACGGTAGTACTTGAAAAGGCAAAAGGGTTTGGCGGCGGCATCGCGATAACGGCCCGGAGCGATAAGGACGATCTGGTAGCAGCGACCAGCGTGTGGTTATATGAGTTTAACGACGGCCCGGGGAAACCTATGAAACCGCAAGAGTTTCGGCTGGACGGAGTAACATCCGGAAAAAACATTGTATCGATAACGCCAAGCGGACAAAGCAATGATTATTATGTTAAGAGTGCCGCGTCCAGTCAGATAGACCTGCTAAAAGGGCCGTTAGATCTCAAAGACAGCGCAGTTTTTGCAAATATCAGGATCGTGCTGGCGAGCGATGTTGGCGTGCTGAAAGGTACGGTGATGGATTCGGGCCGACAGCCGGTCTCGGGATTGACGCTGACGTTCGTTCCGACCGACCCCGCTAAATTTGCGACATCGACATATTACCGTACAGCGAGGACAAATGCGGACGGTGAATTTGAGGTAAAACTGCCGCCATTTGAGTACGCCGTAGTTTTTATGCCTACACGAATCAAGAGTCAGGACGACCTCGCAAAATGGCTGACGACGGCGGTTAAACAGGCTCAGACATTTAAGATCGAGGCCGGCGCAACGTCAAAAGCAACGATCAAATTTGACCGTCCAAAGTAGGCTGACAGCTACAAAATATTGTTTTACATTTTTTTACGCGGCACGTTATAA